>CAZPNF010000266.1:0-879 GCA_964587715.1 uncultured bacterium
GGGAGGATAGTGTGCGTATTGTACTCGTAGGTACAGCCTATCCACTGCGCGGCGGAATTGCCCACTACATCGCCCTTCTCTACAAAAAACTAATGGAGAGGGGGCATAAAGTCGAAGTCCTTTCTTTCAAGAGACAGTATCCTTCTTTTTTATTCCCGGGATTAACCCAGAAGGACAAAGGGAAAGAACTTATTCCCATTGATTCGGTTCCGCTGCTGGACTCAATTAATCCTCTAACATGGATAAAGAGTTTTTTCTGGCTGAAAAATACAAAACCTGACGTAATCCTCTTTAAGTACTGGATGCCTTTTTTTGCTCCGTGCTACGCCACCATTGCTTTTGTGGCCAAATACATACTCGGAGTACGTGTGCTTTATATATGCGATAATATTGTCCCTCATGAGAAAAAACCCGGGGATAAGTTACTTACCAGGATTGGACTGAAGTTTGTTGATTCTTTTATTGTTCAATCAAAAACAGTGCTGAGGGATCTTCTCATGTTCCAACCGGATGCTGTCTATCGTGAAATCCCTCACCCCGTTTATGAAATATTTCCTCCATCAATACCAAAAAAAGAAGCGAGAAAAAGATTGAAGATCACTGAGGAAAAAGTAATTCTCTATTTTGGATACATCCGTGCTTATAAGGGATTGCAATACCTTATTGAAGCAATGCCTCTGGTGTTGAAAAACCTTCGTGTTAAACTCCTCATCTGCGGAGAGTTTTATGAAAGGCGTAAAGAAACACTGGATTTAATCCACAAACTCAATTTGAAAAGTGCAGTTACAGTTTACGACAGTTTTATCCCTAACGAAGAAGTAAATCTCTATTTTTCCGCTGCTGATCTTGTAGCACTGCCCTATGTTTCTGCCACTCAGA
>CAZPNF010000266.1:889-3717 GCA_964587715.1 uncultured bacterium
ATCATTATAATAGACCAGTAGTGGCTACCAATGTCGGTGGTTTACCTGAAGTAATTATAGATGGAAAAACAGGATATGTGGTAGCGCCAGAAGACCCGCAAGCACTGGCAGATAGTATCTTGAAATTTTACAAAGATAAAAAAGAAAAAACTTTCGCAGAAAACATTAAGGTAGAAAAGAAAAAATATTCCTGGGATCACATGACCAGAGCAATCGAAGAACTTGGAGGGAAAAGTATTTATGGTAATTAAAAATAACTGCTTCTACTTCCGTGGGGATATACCATGCAAACCCCACAAAGAATCGGGTGTCCACTGTGACAACTGCCCCTATTTTAAACCAATAGAGAAAAGAATTATAATTATAAAGCTTGGCGCAATAGGAGACGTGATAAGGACAACTCCTCTGCTTGTAAAATTGCGAGAAGAAAATAAGAATGCAGAAATATCATGGTTAACTTACTCACCCGATGTCCTGTCGCCCGAATGGGTAAACAACATCCTGGACGTATCTATTGAAAATATTGAATGGTTAAAAAATAACTCGTTCGATTGGTTAATCAATCTGGATAAAGACAAACTGACAATTTCTCTGGCCAAAGCTATTCCAGCAAAAAGAAAAGCCGGCTTTACAATGGACGAGTTTGGCAGGTGTATGCCTTTTGAAACCGAAGCAGAAAAACACAAATGGTTGACAGGCCTCTGGGACGATATGAGTAAAATAAACCCCAAAAATTATATGGAAGAAATTTTTGAAATATGCGGATATAAATTTGAAAATGAAGAATATATTTTAGAAGATAGCCCTAAAAACACAATAGATTGGGACATTAATCATTCCAGAAAAGTAGTAGGATTAAATACTGGTTGTGGTGGAAGATGGAAATCAAGACTCTGGCCTGAAGAATACTGGATCGAGCTTGCACAAAACCTTATTCAAAAAGGATACGAAGTAGTTTTGTTAGGTGGCGAACAAGAAAACGAGAAAAATAAAAGAATAGCAAAACAGAGCGGTGCTAAATATTTTGGACATTTTGATCTAAAAACATTTATAAATCTTGTAAACAATGTAGATTTAGTAGTCACTGCAGTAACAATGACAATGCACCTTGCCATTGGCTTGAAGAAAAAATTAGTCCTGTTTAACAACATTTTCAACAGAAATGAGTTTTACCTATACAACCGCGGCGTAATCTTAGAGCCCGAAATGGAATGCGACTGTTACTACTCACCAGAATGCAAGAACGAATGCATGCGTTCCATAAAGGTAAAAACGGTCTTTAATAATGTTATAACTCTTTTACAATAGCTCAGCGATTTGATGAAAAAAGTTCTTGTCATATCATATTATTTTCCTCCTGGTGGTGGATCAGCCGTACAGCGTGTCCTTAAATTCGTAAAATATCTGCCGCAATACGGTTGGGAACCTGTGGTGCTGACTGCCAGAGAAAAAGACTATGCTTTGCGAGACAATTCTCTTCTAACAGAAATTCCAGAGAATGTAAAAGTTTACAGAACGTCAGCTCCTGATTTGTACCAACTGTATGGACGATTGGGCAGTTCGGAGAAAAAAAGCAAGACCGATCTTTCAGCTATGGCTGTGGGTAAAACTGGTAAAGGAAATTGGCTCGAACGTTTGGCGTTGTTGATTCGGTCATCTCTTTTCGTGCCTGATGCCCGGATAGGATGGTTACCATTCGCGTTACGAAATGGGAAAAAGATTATCCAGGAGGAAAAAATAAAGGTTATTTTTACTTCTTCACCGCCTTTCACCACTGCTTTAATAGGGGGGTTGCTTAAAACAGTTACTCATCTGCCCTGGATTTCTGATTATCGGGATCCCTGGACTCAGGCCTATTTTTACTTTCAAAGACCCTTAGTTTCTAAACGTGTGGAGGAATTCCTGGAAAAATGTCTCCTGAAAAAGACAGATAAAATAGTATCTATCAACGAGCGCATTCTTCAGGCTTTGGGTAAAAAGTACGGATACTGGCAGAAGAAAAAATGGGCTATCATTCCAAATGGATACGATCCAGATGACTTTGAGGGAATAGAACCAATTAAATATCCATTCTTTACAATTACTTACACAGGGACCATAAACACCAAGATGAACCCTGGTTCTTTGTTAAAAGCTGTAAGGGAACTCAATCAGATGTATCCAGAATTTGGGAGAAAAACTCGCCTTAATTTTATAGGTCGGATAGGAAACGACGTAATATCAATGTTCAATGACCCCGAGTTGAAAAAGAATATTAAATTAATAGCTCATCTTCCCCATCGAGAATGCCTCCGCTACACAATGGGAGCAAATCTTCTTTTGCTTCTTATTCCAGAATCTCAGAATAGCGCCTTGATAATGACCGGAAAACTTTTTGAATATCTCAGTTCAGGGAATCCTATTCTTTGTCTGTCAGACCATGGAGATGCAGCCAGCCTTATTCAGAAAACAGGGGCTGGATTCACAATCCCATCTTGGGATATTGAAAAAATAAAGAAAATTTTGATAGAATGTTTCCAACGCTGGAAAATGGGGGGGAAATTGTTGCCAAAGCCAATCTTACAAAGTGAAGTGGAAAAATTTGATCGTAAAAAAACCACTCGTATGCTATCACTGGTATTAGACGAAATCATCGAATAATAATGCCCAACGTTGACCTAAGTTGGTCATTTATTCTGTTTGGGTAAACAATACTTTGTAAAGATTTTTGATGATATAGTACAAACTGGTTGAAAAGTTGCTCGCGGAGCAAGTTTAACGAAGCTGTTAACGTCAAGGGTATATTTTTTAATGCTTTTCAGAGGAGGTTAATTTGCGAATAGGTATGA
>CAZPNF010000267.1:0-3715 GCA_964587715.1 uncultured bacterium
AAAGCCGATTTTAATACTGCCTCTAACTCTAACATCAACTGGGAACCAGAATTCCCGACCAAAGTTGCTGAACTGTTGTTTAAAATGAAGAGTGTATCCCTGAATAGGAGGCTGAAAAATAATAGATTCACTCGGCTCTAAATCTACTTTTATCAGAGCATACGCTTCATCAAGAACAAAAATATGACCAACAAATGTGGGCTGAAGCTTACCCTTAGGAGCTACAGAAATATCAAAAACTGTTTTGCCGTTTAAGGATTTTTGTCCCACCAGCTTAAATTTATAAAAATGAAAGGCATTGGGATTAGTTGGCCCAGCTACTTTAAAGCCCATAACATCTATGTCGTCATCATAAAGATTTGGTAGTGTAATTGCCAGCGCAAAGTTAGCCTCTCGAGGTATATTAGCTGTTTCACGCTTTGATTTAATAACTTCACGCAAGCCTTTCTTTTTCCTCCAGAAAACTTCGGATTTACTTTCTGATATAGAAACAATGCCCGTATCATTTTCTACGGTGACACGGGTATATGCCTCTGCTTTATAAACTTCTAATTTAGATTGCCATTCCTTTTTTCTTTCAAGAACTTTTCTCATAATTCTAACTGCCGGATCTTCACCAGTAACAACGACAGCCTGAAGTTTAATCACAGTCGGCACGAGAGAAATATCCTGTTCGGTGGACGAATCCTCAGTAACTGTTATCCTCCGGGATTTATATCCAATGTAACTAACCAGGATTGTAGCAGGTATTTTTTTCAATTTGAGTATATATTTTCCATCATCATTAGATATCGTTCCACTGAATGTTCCAATAACTTGAATGTTGGCTTCAGGCAGCGGTTCGCCAGTCTTTTTGTCTCTAACATATCCATGAATAATTTTTTGGGCCATAGAAAACGGTGCATAAAGAAAATACAATACCATGAACAAGAATACATATTTTCGATACATTGTCAAATCCTTCTAAAATTTATAGCAAAACTGTTGTGCAATTTACAATAAATATCAAACAAAATCAAGGACGTTGAATTTATTTTACATTCACTTTCCTTTGCATCCTTGGCGTGATGTAGATCTCACGCAAAGGTTCTTCACGAAAATGCGTACTTTATAATTCATTCATAACAACATCATAAATCAACAGGTAATTCAAACTGAAAAAATTAAAAATCAAAATCACAATTTAAAATGCAAAAATACTCTGCCCGAACATCGGTTGAAAAAATATTCTTCTACTTTTTCCTTTGTATTTTTTAGCCAAAAATATGAGTTTGCATCTGTTTCTATCTTTCCCTTTGCGTTCTTGGCGTCTTGGCGTGATATACCCCACAACCATCTGCGGTGAATTATTATTTCGCTTGACTTTATCAGTCACTATTTCTTATATTTTTACGAGGAGCAAATTGATAAAGTTACACACTAAAAATGAATTTTAACAAAACAAATAGAACTAAAGTTTCATACTTTTTTGCCCCGATACTTTTAATCCTATCGAACTTTCTTCTCACTTCCTGTGGAGGTTCCTTAAACAGATCGACTCCTCTTAATTTCGAGAATCAAAAAAAGGCAGAGTTCTGGCACTATGCTAAAACATTCCTCGGAACACCGTACAGATTTGGAGGAGCAAGCCGCTACGGCATGGACTGCTCAGGACTTGTCTTGCGAGTTTACAATGATGTATACGGGATAAAACTCCCTCACAATACCTATAAACTTTACAAAAGAGGACGTACAATCCCTCTCCGAAATCTTAAGATAGGCGATCTGGTATTTTTCTCAGAAAAACAAAGGAACAGACTCTCACACGTAGGCATTTACATGGGGAATGGCTACTTTATCCATGCTTCAAGTTCCAGTGGAGTCATCATGTCAAGATTAAACAGCAGGTATTATAAAAAACACTGCATTGGCGCAAAAAGAATCGGAAGGTAAAAAACATAAAAGGAGGAAAAACCCATGCGCATTTTTTCAATTTTAGGTTCCATCTTTTTGCTTATCACTCTGGGAATAGTTGTATCAAAATCCCAGGGGGCAACTCATCCGTTTTCTGTTCACGACATGCTGGCAATGGATCGGATTTCCGATCCACAGGTATCGCCGGATAATAAGTGGATTGTTTTTGTGGTTCGGACAACTGATCTCGAAGCAAATCGTGGGAGGACTGATCTCTGGTTAGTGGATGTGGATGGAAAAAATCTCCGAAGGCTGACCACTAATCATGAAAACGATTTTAATCCTCGCTGGGCACCTGACGGAAAATCAATCTGGTTTTTGTCCAGCCGGTCTGGGTCTTCACAGATCTGGCGCATAAAAGTAGACGGCGGTGAAGCAGAGCAGATTACTAAACAGTCACTTGACATTAATAATCTTTTAGTTTCACCTGACGGCAAATACATCGCCTTTACAATGAAAGTTTTTTCCGGTAGTTCGCCAGAAAAAACAAAACAGAAACTCGATGAAATCAAGAATCGGAAAGCAAGCGGAAAGATTTTTGACAGGTTATTCATCCGGCACTGGGACACATGGGAAGATGGACGCCGTTCGCATCTCTTTGTTATGTCCACAACTGGAGGCAGTCCTTTAGATATCATGAAGAAAATGGATGCAGACACTCCCTCCAGACCTTTCGGCGGCCCGGAAGAAATAACTTTTACACCTGACAGCAGAGGCTTAATCTTCACAACCCGAAATGCTGGTCGCAAAGAAGCATGGTCTACAAATTTTGACCTCTATTTTGTACCCATTGATGGTTCAAAAAAACCACAGCGTTTGACAGAAAAAAACAAAGCCTGGGACACCACTCCGGTCTTTTCACCTGATGGCAAAACGCTTACCTATCTATCAATGAAACTACCGGGCTACGAATCTGACCGCTACAGAATTGTTCTTAGGAACTGGCCAGATGGTAAAGAACAAATTCTGACAGAAAACTGGGACCGTTCACCAACTTCTCTCTGCTGGTCACAGGACAGCAAGACGATATATGCCGTAGCCGAGAATCTGGGACAGCGTTCTTTGTTTTCCATAGATACAAAAACCGGCAGGGTTCACATTGTGGTAAAAGAGGGTTACGTAAGTTCTTCTAGCGTGGTAGGTAACAGAATAATCTATGGTCTGGATAACTTTTGTTCGCCAGTAGAACTCTACTCTGTTAAACCAGACGGTAAAAGTATCCGCCAAATCACAAAAATAGATGCTGAAAAGGTTGCAAATGCCCGTATGGGTAATTATGAACAATTCTCCTTTAAGGGATGGAACAACGAAACAGTTTACGGCTACGTGGTGAAACCAGTTGACTTTAATCCAGCAAAAAAGTATCCGGTAGCTTTTCTCATACACGGTGGACCGCAGGGTTCTTTTGGCAACCACTTCCACTACCGCTGGAACCCTCAAGCCTATGCAGGAGCAGGCTACGCTGCTGTTATGGTAGATTTCCACGGCTCTACTGGTTACGGGCAGACTTTTACAGATGCCATCAGAGAAGATTGGGGAGGAAAACCACTCGTGGATATTCAGAAAGGTCTGGCAGCAGCATTAAAAAATTATCCATGGATGGATGGTAACAGAGTGGGGGCATTGGGTGCCTCCTTTGGCGGTTACATGATAAATTGGATCGCAGGAAATTGGCCCGATCGTTTCCACTGCTTTGTAAACCACGACGGGAACTTAGATGAACGAATGGCATATTTTGATACTGAAGAACTCTGGTTCCCGG
>CAZPNF010000268.1:0-3426 GCA_964587715.1 uncultured bacterium
AGATAAATACAAAACTTAGTTTGGCTCATAGAGTTATTGTTTATAACGGTATTAATTTGGGTTTTTGGATTTTGGCATTTATTTGTCATTTGGATTTTGATATTTGTTATTTTTACTGTGCCAATAAGAATTTGCAAAAGTTTAGTAAACTAATATCTTCCGTCCATTCTAAACTCGGGCATTCCAAGCCACACGCCTGTGTTCTTAATATAATCAATCTGAGCCATTATTAAATCGTAATGAGAATCTTCCCACTCAGCCAGTCGGGTAAACATTTTTTTAGCTTCAGGATTATTTACTTCTTCGGTTTTTTCTCTAAAAAACTGAGCGGTTTTTTTCTCAAGATCAAGAGCCGTATTAAGAGCATCCAATTCAGCAAGACCCGATTCTCCTTTTGTTCTCAGTTGTTTATCTCTGATACGGGGAATTAACTTCTCAACCTCAGATTCCGGAATTTCAATACCGTGAAATTCCTTTCCTTCTCTGATATCCTTCAGTTGTTTTTCCAAAATTGCACGATGTTCTTTCTCATCACTTGCCAGCTTGCGGAACATTTTCTTACCGTCTTCACTCTTTGTTTTTTCTACAAATTTTGTGAAAGTATCGTATCCATTCTTCTCAACCTCAATGGCTGTTTCGAGAATACCAACAAGATCAGATTTTGATGTGTCCATTTGAATTCTCCTTTCTTATTAAATCAAGTTAAAACTATACAATTTCTTCTAATTTATCAAGCCGTTCTTTACCTGCATATATCCTATTAGCAATTTTAGCAGCATGAGCATCTCCCAGAACAATTGCACCGATCAATTGATTATCCTTAATTAAGAATTTCTTATATAGGTTGCCGTTTTGAGAGGAAAGTATCTCCGCATCTTCTCTATTAAAATCACCAGCAGAAAAAAGACTAATCCCGCTGACTTTAAGAGTAGTAGATGAATGTATACCGTGATATTTGGTTGTTTTCCCAGCCATGTTCGCACCTGCCACAGTGCCCTGGTGTTTGGCAACACTCCATAACCCGCACAACTTACCTTGATGTTCAGTCAAATCACCACCAGCATAAATATCTTCGAGCGAAGTTTCTAAAAAATCGCTTACTATAACCCCTCTATTAATATTGAGGTTTGCCTCTTCAGCCAGAATTTTATTTGGACGAACGCCAGCAGAGATAATTACTGCATCAGCTTTAATGGTTCTACCAGACTCAAGTAGAATTCTTTCAACTTTTTCTTTCCCTTCGATCTTTACAACTGTCTCGTTAATAAAGAAGCCTATACCTCTTTTTTGCAGCATGCCCAGTAGATGGTTTCCCCCTTCTTGATCCAGTTGTTTTGGCAAAAGCCAGGGAGAGACTTCAATAACGGAGATATTTTTCCCCAATATACGAAAACAATCGGCTGCTTCTAATCCTAAAACGCCCCCACCGACAACTACAATGTCGGGAAGATCACGACAGTAAGATAGAACTCTGTCGCAGTCAAGAGCAGTCCGTACAGTAAAAACTCCTTTTTTCTCTACTCCGTTGATTGGCAGACGGAAAGCTTGTGATCCTGTTGCAAGAAGAAGCCGATCGTAATAGTACTTGATACCATTGTTGTCAAGAACAGAATGTTTCTCTGGAGAAATCTTTGAAATATGTGTATTAAGAATGCAATTTATATTCTGTTTCTGATAAAACTCATCCGAATAGATAATAATATCCTTCATAGACGCTCTACCGGCCATGTAGTCGATTAAACGTGGACGGGAGTAAAGTTTATACTTTGAATTGCTAATAAGTGTAATCTCTCCAAGAGGATCATTTTTCCGAACAGAAATAGCTGCTCCTGTTCCGGCAACACCGTTTCCTATAATAACATATTTCATCTTATCCTAAATTTATCTTAAGACTCTAACAGTGGAAGATCAAACACAGTCTGAGACTGTGTTTGATCGCTAACACGTTCTTACAATCCAGTGATTTTCATAACAGCCAATGTAAATTCATCTGTTACAGGGTTACCTTTCAAAAATTCTCGAAGCCTGCCAAGAATATGATGAACTATTTCAGAAGCTGAACCTTCGCATATCTCTTCAACAGCCCTGCGCAAACGATCTCTTTCGAACATCTCCTCATGTTGGTTCATAACTTCTGTAATTCCGTCACTGAATAGAACAAGAACGTCTCCTGTATCAATAGGTACCTCAACTTCTGAATATTTCACATCTCTGTCTACGCCGAGTAAAAGCTCAGTCTCTTCGAGATGATGGTATTTCCCTCCTGATTTAATCAAAATAGGAGGCTCGTGCCCGGCCGATGTATATGTAAGTTTTTTATTTAGAGGATCGATAACTCCGTAGAAGGCAGAAATAAATCGAGTACACTTTTGTGAATCATACATTACCTTTTGATTAATATATCTCATGACATTCAATGGCCTATCCAACTCTACAGAAGATTTCTTTTTTGCCCATCTTTCGTGCAGTTCTCCAAAAAGTTTTTTTACCAGACTCTTAAGTTGTGTCGCTTCCAGACCGTGTCCCATTACATCGTAGAGAAAAATAGCAAGAGGGGAACTCCTCTTCTCAGGTTCCAAAACAATGGTGCCAAGGTAATCTCCTCCTAAGAATTCTGTCGGAAGAGATACTCCAGCGAGCTCTACTAACGATGGTGTTTGTAGCCGCTTAAAAGTAATTTTCTCCGGAAGAGAATAACTAACTCTATCTGCTGTGACAAAGTTTTCTTTACCAGCACGAGTCATAAGCTTTTCGACTCTATTTAGTTCTTGAATAAGAAATACTCGATGTTTTCTCTCTTCTTCTGCCAACTGGACAAAGAGAGACTCTGTCTCAGGATAAGAAGTTCTTCTGCTGGCTTTGACATAGTAATTAAAAGCATCTGTTTCTCGTTTTAGTGCTTCTTTGAGAATACCTAAGATTGCTTTTTTCTTTGTGTCCATTCTAATACTCATCAAAAATACGTAATCACAAGAGGGGAGAAGACTACAGTGGATCAAACACAGTCTGAGACTGTGTTTGATCTCTCTTAATTAAAACAGCTACCTTATTTTTCTAATGGTTTATGACAAAGCCACCAATCGTAACATTCATATTTTTTGAGACGTTCTGCTGCTGTTTTCACATCTGAAGCTGGGGGTACAATTACTCTGTCACCAATCAGCTCATTGTTTGGCCATCCTGCTGGCATAGCACCTTGTTTGTCTGAAATTTGAAGCGCTCTTACTGCCCGTACTACTTCATCGATGTTTCGTCCTATTTCCTGAGGATAGTAGAGAATCAGTCTTACTTTTCCCTTTGGATCAACGACAAAGACAGCTCTCACTGTATTTGTCCCCTTGCCTGGATGAAGCATTCCTAGTTTCATTGCAATTTGATCATTAGCAGCAATAACAGGGAATTTAATCTCAATGTCCAGTTTTTCTT
>CAZPNF010000268.1:3436-3715 GCA_964587715.1 uncultured bacterium
ACTCAATCCACTTGATGTGAGAGAACACCTGATCGATCGACATGCCAATAAGTTTGCAGCCGAGAGACTGGAATTCTTCATACCTTTTCTGAAAAGCATAAAACTCTGTGGTGCAGACAGGTGTAAAGTCTCCGGGATGACTGAACAGAACAAACCATGAACCTTTAAAATCATTGGGGATTACCATTGGCCCCTGTGTTGTTGTTACTTTCAGTTCTGGGAAATCCTCACCCAGAAGAGGCATTGTAAAATGTTCTTGTTCCATAAGTATACTCCTTT
>CAZPNF010000269.1:0-3661 GCA_964587715.1 uncultured bacterium
TTATTTGATTGCCTTAGGAAAAGAAAAGTACGCATTAATCGGATGAGCCATTTTTTAAAAACCCACTCCCATGTCAAGCGCTATTATTAAACCCTTACTGTTTTTGGGAAAGATAAAACCACGGTTCATAATCCCGAGGTCGAGTACAAATCCCCCTGGACGAATTCCGAATCCGAAGGATGTTCCGAAACCAATTCTTCCTCCCATTACCATACCTGCCCGAAGAGGCAACCAGGAAATCCCCTTCCATTCTGTCCCCACAGCAAATCGCGGTTTAGAGCTGCTCCATGCCCCATTTTTAAAACTCTGGTAGTAATCTGCCGTTAAAACAACTGATCCATCTCTGTAAGCACATCCAAGCCGAATAGCAGTCGGAAGTTTAGTCGAAAATTTTCCTCCTTCAACAGTCCATGATGAATCTTCAACGGCATCTTTATCATCTTCGTCTTTATTAGTGTTCAGTACTGTCAAAGAATCACCTCTAATATATCCAACATCACTCTTGACCTCATTTGACCAGGGAATGGAACCTAAGACATTGGCGAGCCCAAAGCTTACCGTCAACTTTTTCCCCATCTGAGCAGCCACACCTAGATCAACGCCCCAACCAAGACCACCCAAAGCATGAGTAGCTTTGTAACTTCCATTTATGTCAAATCCATAACTCGCCGTAGTAAAAGAAAAATCTGCGCTGTCTACCTTTGCGTATCCACCACCGTAGAAAAGATGAAACGTCCCCCCTACAGCGAAAGCATCTGCAAAAGAGACCTTAATCGGCTCTCCCAGAGAAAGGCTAACCATACCAATGCCCAGTGCGTTACCGTCCATATTATTCAGGGTATATTTTTTATCGAGTTCGTTTCCCTTTAAAGGAAGTTCAAAAAGAGTCTTATCTAACTGGACAAAGCTTCCCACAGTCGCTCCAAAAGAGAGTGCAAACCGCCCCACAGAAAAGGAAAGAGTTCTCACAAATACTTCTGCATTCAAACCAAGTCCATCAGCGGGAATGTGATCCAATATATCCTCCACATCCTGCTGTTCCCATACAATATTATCATTCTGGTCCTTGGTTCCATTAACAAAATATTTGTCATACATTCCCTTACTTAAACTATTATTCCAGACCCCTGTTTCTATAGAGATAAAAGTCATGGAAAACTTCGGATTGTCAGACAGTCCCAAGTTGGCTGGATTCCAGATCGGTGCATGGACACCTCTGGCTAAGGCTGTATACGCTCCCCCCATACCCAATCCACGGGCTGTCATCTGACTGAAAAGTGCTGCCGGGATTAAACATAAGAGAAAAAAGAACCCGGCAACTCTGCTGAGTTTAAAGAATTTGCGGCCGTTCATGATCCACCTCCTTTCTCATCATCATCCTTAGAAAAGTCAGCACGGACTTTGGCTTTTATGACAGCTTGAATTCTAATAGAGTCTGAAGGCATCACCTTGACCATTCCCTGTGTCCCCGGAAACTCAAATCTGGTTCCGTAGTAAATCACTTCGTTCTCCTCAAAAAGTTTTAGATCTTCATTTGTTATCGCTACTTCGTTCTCGCTTGTTGCCGGCTCTTTTACCACGCCTGGAGTTCCACTCACTGTACCGCTTTTCATTGATAATCCAATCTTCAAATCAGGATTAGTAAAAACAGAAGTACTGTCTTTTGCAAAACAGATCAATACACTATCCACTCCTATTGGAAGATGGTTTATCACTGTTGCTATCATCCCTCCGCTTACGAATCTTTTCCGAATATCTTTGATGGTTTTCCTTGCATCCTCATCCTGCTCTAAGCTTTCCACATCACTCTCGTTTGTCTTGGAGGGAAGGGAAAAAGTTAAAGGAGCCTGAAAAATCGCTTTCCCATTGACAGTGTTTGTGTCCGAGATGGTTGCGTGGGTATCTACATCTCCTATCTTTACGGAACCACTTACCAGAATCTTAGTGGGTAAACTGTTAATGAAATCAGCCACATTGCGAATATAGATTGTATCAGCTGTTGCACCAGTCGGCGTAATCAATGTATCTATAACAATGGGAGATGGAAGAGTTTCCCTGGACTCCAGAGCATCAACAGAAAGATTGAGATGCAGCGGGAATAAAATTCCCGTGTTAAGAACAAGCTTCAGACCAGCAGAACCTATTTGAAATCCCTCAAATTCCTCAGGGATATCAACATCCGTTTCCTCACTGTCAATAGAAACTGTTACATTATTTAAAACCCCGGTCACTGAAGAAAAAACAAGGTCAGACATGTTCAATGTTAAACGGATTTTACCACCTCCACCTGTCATACCGGCATTGAACCGGATATAATTCTGTCCACCCCGAATCGGAGGGATTAATATATTACCAGCCAAGGGGGAATCTATTACGTAGGAAGGGCTGTTTGCCGGCACATTCCTATCTATTTTGAAAGTTGTTTCATCCGACGTAAAAAGGTCTTCTATCTCAAAGTGGACTTGCACTGGGTAATTATTCCGATTCTCAATTTCTACCCTCATCGTACCAGTTTTTATCTTTGCAGTATCCACGACAACGATATCCACTGGTATTGCCACGGAATCTCTTGGTGTACTCCCGGATGAAACAGTTATCTGTTTACTAACTCCTCCTACTTTTAGTTGGTCTCCGACCTCGAATGTCTTGATATCTTTATCAATAGTAAATAAAACCTCATGATCCCGTATATCGAGATTGTCCTTTGTGTCCGCCAAATCTACCATGGTGTAAGTCGTGTCAATTAGAGGCACGACAAACTGAACACTCCATATCGGTGTACTGGGTGACTTGAATGTACACGTGGCAAAAAACATCATCCCCAGCAGAACCGTCATCATTCCAGATATCAATAAAACCTTTTTTCGTTTTCCCATAACCCCCTCCTTTCACCAATTGATCCCGGTAATTACTTTACGGCGTTCCTACAAATCTTTTTGCAGAAACGCCTCTCGTCGATTCTTAACTAATTTATAAATCATCGTCCAAAATTGCAAGAAAATTCTTAAAATAACTAACCATTCTCGGCTAACAAAAAGAGAGCATCTCACCACCAAAAATGACTCCTACCTCTCTTCCATATGAGAATACTTGAAATCCCTCGGTGGGAAGAAGCTTTCCTTAATTGTGCGTGGAGAAACCCACCTCTGGAGATTTATCATACTTCCAGCCTTGTCATTCGTGCCTGAAGCTCTTGATCCGCCGAATGGCTGTTGACCCACAACAGCACCGGTTGGCTTATCATTAATATAAAAGTTCCCAGCAGCATTCCGAAGAATGTCTGCAGCAAGAAGAATGGCAGATCTATCCTGGGCAAAGACTGCACCTGTTAAACCGTAGGGAGAAGTTTCATCGCAGAGATGAAGAGTTTTTTCATATTCTTCATCAGGATAGACATAAATCGTGAGCACTGGGCCGAATATCTCTTCTTCCATTGTCTTGAACTTAGGATTAGTAGTCAGAATAAAAGTGGGTTCGATGAAGTATCCTTTGGAATTGTCGTAGGTGCCGCCTGTTACAAATTCTGCTTCGGACGAATTTTTAGCATAATCGATATAAGATGTGATGGTCTCAAAAGCTGCCCTGTCGATAACAGCACACATGAAATTGGTAAAATCCTCTGGATCTCCCATTTTAATCTGACCAACCATATCCATGAGAC
>CAZPNF010000270.1:0-3399 GCA_964587715.1 uncultured bacterium
GGAACCAAGTGCCGTAGACTATTACTCTTATCAACAATCTTGGTCTGTTTACCTTAATTACTGGCTCCTACTGGTACACTCGCAAAGACCACACCTAAAAGAAGTACTAATAAAAGTAGACGGTTATTCATAGCATTCCTCCTCGTTTTTAGAAATGAAGCCTTCGTTTTCTCAATTTTGATACTACAACGTTGTTTTAAAATGGTGCTCCTTGTTCGACCACCTCTAGATTGAATGACTTAGTTTATTTTCTAATCCATTTTTGCAATCTGACCACGATAACATGCAATCCTTCCCAATCCAATGAGCGCGCCTTCACTCTCTAGATTCTTTTTTCCGGTTACTTGTACACGGAGTTTGTGTGTACCATCGGGTAAACCGGTTATCCACACTGCCGCAGTCTGTCCTCCACCCCTGGGCCATTTTTTTGGCAAATACATGTCACGAGTTCCCATGGATTTTCCATCAATAAAAAACTCCAATATGCCGTGATCATATCTAATAGGACCCTGGACATAAATAGCGGTACCTGGGAATTCCACTTCCATATAATCACCGGCATGGTCAGAGTAGCGGAATCCATCGGTGATTAATCTTCCCTTAGGTTCACTCCACTTTCCCTCCCACATGATGCGATTATCCGTAACCCAAAATGCATCAGAAGGTTCAAGAGTTGGAAAAGCTATTTCTGCAGGACCTTCAGAGGTAAAGGGTTGTATAGAAATGACGATTTCATCACCTTCTATTTTTCCCCCATTTACCTGTATATTTTGAATTGCCAGATCGAGACACGCCTTAGATGCCGATTCAATGGTGTAATCTGTATGGATGAATGGTTGATCCATATATGAAGCAAAAGGTGTTTTTACATTCTCAGGCAATTTTTCAAATCCGAGCATTGCTCCCAGGATCCCCCCTAAATTTGCAGGATTGCAATCGGAATCCTGACCTGCCCGTGTTGAGATGTCGATGGATTTTTCGAAATCTCCATCTCCATAGAGTATACCGAGTACAATATAGGCTCCGTTCAAACTTGCTGAAATATTAAATTGGCCCTTAAGCGCACCATGGGCTCCGGTGACACCCCAGGGACATATATCCAGATGACCGTATTTCTTTTGAATTTCAAGCCAGGTCGATTTCCAATCATCCGGATAGAGCTCATAATACTTTAGTACATCCCGGATAATCTGAGAATATCCGCTCTCTTCAGGAAGCATACTTAAACCAGCTTTAATAACCTGCTGAATATCATTAGTAATAAATGCTGCGGCATACATAGCTGATACAAATACACCACCGTAGTATCCATCTCCATAATTCATAATATGTCCGACACGATCACAGATATCCAACGCAGATTGCGGCAATCCCGGACAAACCAGACCAATGAAATCAGACTCAATCTGAAAGTCAATATCCTCTGCATGAGGACTATGAAACGGATGACCGGATTTTTCCGGTGGAACGCCTGCAAGTATATTTTGACGAGCCTGCATGTTTGCATGTCCCAATCCGAATCCACCATAAGCAAACGCTTTTGCGAAGGCGGAAGCCGGGGCATCAAATCCAGAATCGGCAAGCGTTTTCAAAAAGACCATATTGACATACATATCATCCTGACGGAGCACTTTTGGCACCTCGGCTGCATCTAACTGCAGAGGGCCTTCAACCATCTTAGCCATGTACCGAAATTCGGTTGGTCCCCCAAAAGTGACCCCATAAGCCTTTCCCAACCAAGCACCACGGATTTTGTTGTACAATGCATCACGAGTAAGTGTAACCCTTTTTCCACAGCCCATCATCATAGAAGCGATAACAATGATTCCTATGCAAAGATTTCTTGGGATTGATTTCGTCATCGGATTTCCTCCTTTCAAATGAATTACGTCATTTCACTTTTTTGACACAACGGAAACCAATCGCAGGAGAACGGTTAAATCCAGGGTTAAGCCACCAGAATTTTAATCTCTGCTGATTAGTAATCAATCCGTTCTCGGTGTACCATAGACTTCCAAAGGACTGAAACCAGCTCCCTCCACGAAGATAGGAAAACCAATGCCAGCCATCATCTTGGAAACTATCTGTGATCTCTGCTACGTTCCCTACCATATCAAGTACGCCAAATGGACTCACACCTTCAGGGTACAATCCTACTGGACGAGTACCCTTCGACCCTACATTTGCCTTTCGTGGATCCCATTTATTACCCCAAGGGAATAACCGCCCATCATTCCCTTGAGCAGCGTATTGCCATTGTTCTTCCGTTGGAAGCTCTTTTCCAGCCCATTCCGCGTAAGCCTTCGCATCCCAGTAGTCAACATAAACCACAGGATGATTGGCTTTTCCTTTAGGATAAGTACCTTTTTCCCAATCTCTTAAAAAGTTCTTTGGCCACTTAGGCTTATGGCCTGTAGCATCTAAAAATTCCTTGAATTGTTTGTTCGTAACCTCAATTTTATCAAGATAATAATCATCTAATACAATCCAATACTCTTCTATATATGCATCTCCAATAGGACCTTCCTCATAATTAGTCAACTCTAAACCCTCACGCCAGCGATTAATTTGAAGATAATGAAATTTACCTCCAATTATAAATACCATGCCTTCTTGAGCCTCTTGAGCTCTCAGTGAAGGGATATAGAGAAATAGTATAACAAAAATGCTTATGATACTAATAACCCACTTTGACCAACGCAACATCGTTAACCTCCTTCTTCTTATTGTGATATTGTATTAACACATAACCATCAGGACTTCGTGATACTGTATCACGATCAAAATTCAGTGTGTTTCTTGCATTTACTTCTGGACCTTTTTGATGCCGCTTGGTAATGTCAAATCCAACCAACTCTAACGTCCCTACGGCTCCATTCGGAATATATGCTGTCCATTTCCCATCATTTTCCGATACTTTTATTCTTCCTGGCATTGCTATAAAACAACCTACTTCTTCAGGCATTTCTTGAGGCAAAAACATACACGTTTTCCCATTAATCTCTCGGATTTCAACAGGTCTTTTGTTCCATACGTCTATAACATGCCATCCATCCGGAAGATCGACATAAAACAATGGTCCGATTAACCTATTATCAAGAAAATGAGACACACTATCATGTTGTGTCTGATATAATGTATATAGATGCATTGTATCCGTAAAAAACCCGTTTACAAGTATATCCTCTCGTATCGTTGGAACCAGTGGCATCACCCGGTCCGAGGTTACTACATGTGCGAAATCATGCATGAGACGGTTATACCGGCTAATCAAGATCTTTTCATCCCCCGATTGTAACTGTATCTCACCAAAAATATCTTCCCAAACTGTATATCCATTCGCATTGAAAAACGCATTGCTGATTAACTCTCGACGATCACGATATAGCCGCTCAATCT
>CAZPNF010000270.1:3409-3653 GCA_964587715.1 uncultured bacterium
AATTGAAGGTCGACCCTCAGTAACGAATTCTGCTTCAGGATTATACTTATCTACTTCATCACGGAAAGAACTATCGGACTTACTCATAGTGTCTAAAAGGAGTCCATCGGCACCAACCGCACCTAAAACTTCAGCCTGTTTTCTACACATGTTTTTCCGTTTGCGAATTCTATCCCATGGATTATAAGCCAAAAAAACTTTTGTCCCCATAGCATTTGCCGTCTGAATAAATTCTTTTAATCCT
>CAZPNF010000271.1:0-3630 GCA_964587715.1 uncultured bacterium
TTATTTTCAACACGTCCAGCTTATGTAAAAGTCATAGATGGAGGATATACTGTTATTGATGAAAGCAAATCACCAAACTGCGAAATTGGTATTAGTATTAAGAAAGAGGAATTCTTGAATCGAATTATGGAAAGATACCTGAGTCAAAACTTAGAGCGGGATCGATAATCCTTTTTTTTAAATTTTTGTTTTATGGCCATTGGGAAAAGTACTAAATGTGGGTACGTATAAGCATCAAAAAATTATAGAAAAAAGCCATGGAGATCACAAATGAAAGTAAAAACTAAGATAGTTTTTAAAACTGTCAATCTTTGTATAATATTGGGAATGGTCTTGTACCTGAGAACGGAACCGTCTTTTTCTAAAGTAACAATACAGGCAATCCCCAACGATACAATTACAAAAGAAATCATCATTGAGAATGACAGTTTGTTTGTCCATATTAATTTGGACTGGAAATTAACGGTCAGTTCTCTGAAGTATAAAACACGTAATTTAGAGTTTATCCAACCTGGCTCTCCCATGCCACTTGTCAACATTGAAAATCGATGGACTCTTTTCAATGTAGGGTTTGGCGTACGGAACGTTTCGATTCAGCGAACTAAAGAGTCTTCCACTGTACTTATTCATGCATACTCCAACTATCTGGAAAATCCTTTCCATCTTTTCATCCAGCTTAGCATTGGTGAAAGCCCAAAGATCAAAGCAAAAATATGGTTGGTGAATCGTTTTAAGAAGGGCTTTTCAGACATTTACAGAGCTGGTAAAACAACTGTTGTTCCCGGGATTCCATGGCTTGCTTTCCTCTCCCCTACTCCTGGTGGAGTCCGAAAAGTTTTATATCCAACTGAAGACGGCTATTTACTGACAAGTGTAACTGAAAAGTTTATGGAAAATCATCATCCCGTCCATGAATGGGAGCGTCCTCCAGAGTCAGGGCCTGTGAAGCTCTACTTTCTCTGGGGAAAACCTATCTTACCAACAACTGTTGAATTTCCGAAACTCAACATGGGAGTTTTTCTATACCGGGAAAAATCAGATATTCCCTGGTACTTTGACTCTATAGAAAAAGCTCTATGGCCATCACACACAATGAGAGTAGCAAAAGGTGATACAATACATATCTTTGAGGGAGTACTTGGCATTTTTGAAGGTGATTGGCATAAACCGTATAACTGGCTCAGAAATCGTATCAGAAGTAATTTTGACTTCACATATTATAAAAGGCCAGGGTATATGAAATTCCGGAAGGATTTTCTTGCATATTTCTCGTTTATCTATAATCATATGATTTATGATCCTTATAAAAACCGTTTCGTGCCCAAACGATTTTTGATGAATGCCAAACGTGAATTCGGTGGAATTGATCAATTCTGGTTCTGGCATTCATACCCCAGAGCAGGCGTGGATCCAAGAGACCAATTTGATCTTTATAACGACCTACCAGGTGGCATGAAAGGACTAAAAAAATTTATATCTACCTGTCATTCCCTGGGAACCCATGTATTTTTACCTTACAACCCATGGGATAGAATTCGGAAACGAAAAGATATGTATAAAAAACAGGCTGAAATCCTGGGCGCTGTTGGTGCGGATGGACTACACCTGGATACAATGAGTAAGGCTGATTTGTCTCTTCGCACCGAAATTGATAAATACAATCCAGAAGCCCAGTTTGTCACTGAGGGTAGACCCTCAATAGAAGGTTTGCAATTTACAACAGAGAGTTTTGACCATCCCGTTCATTGCCGCACTATGCCTGTTGTAGATCTCTTACGGTTTATTATTCCAGAACATCAGGTATTTAAAATTGTGAGGTGGGATCGCAACCGCAGACCGCTGATTTATAACGCACTGTTTAATGCTACTGGATATGCTGTGTGGGAAGATGTTTTTGGAGAGATGAATTTGCAGCCGTGGGACGAAAAGGTTTTGATAAGCCGATACAATAGCATTATGCACGATTTTGTCCGTGCGGTTACTTCAAATAATGTAATGCCTCTTATTCCAACTCTTCGAAAGGATCTATTTGTAAATGGATTTTTCAGTGATGAAATGTACCTTTACACTTTGTATCAAACACAACGTGACAGCGTATCCCATTTTTTCGACAACCGTATGATTGGCCCACTATTTCATGTGAACTTACCTGATGGTTGGCACATTGTTGATGTTTGGAACAAACGGCCGGTTGATATTCGTAATATCAAAGGGGAAAAATGTGCCTTTTTACCACAGGAAATGCCTGAAGAAGCAGGTTGTTTTGTGGCAATGCCTAAGAAAATACAGGTATCACAAAAGAATGGAAAATGGATTGCTCAAGTACCAGGAGGTGCATCAGGTACACTTGAATTAATCGGCATTGATGTTACAAAAAGGAACATTAAAGGTCCTGAAGTAACTGCCGATAGTAAGCTTATATTTGACCAAAATAGTGTTGCGATAAGTTCTGATGGGTACGTTTTAGTCCAATATAGAAATGACAATAAGGAGGTGAAGGATGTTGCGCTGGTCAAAGTTGGTTATTAATAGCAATCTTTTGATTGCCCTTTTGCTTTTCTATACTCTTCCGCTAAAAAGTCAAGACATTCCAAAAGGGATGGTACTTGTGCCCGGAAATAAGTTTCATTTCGTCCAGGTTAACCGATGGCGTGAGGGGCTACAATTATTACCTTATAAAGAAGGCCCTATTGGTGATGCCTATGTCGACGAATATGAAATTAAAATAGATGCATTTTATATTGATAAACATGAGGTGACAAATCAAGAATACAAAGAATTTCTTAATAAGTCTGGTTACAAACCAAAATGGCCGATGAATTTCCTTAAACATTGGAAGAATGGCAAAATTCCGGAAGGGAAAGAAAATTATCCAGTTGTTTATGTAGACTTCTGGGATGCCAAAGCATATGCTGAGTGGGCAGGTAAAAAATTACCTACTGAAGCACAATGGCAATATGCGGCTCAAGGAAAAGACAATAAAATATTCCCATGGGGTGACAAATGGGACAAGAAAAAGGCAAATGTGAATTCGAATGGTACGAAACCTGTTGGTTCCTATCCAGAAGGAGCGAGCCCATTTGGTGTGTTGGATATGGTAGGTAATGTGGCGGAGATGACTGACAGTTTTCACGACGATGGGTGGCATTGGTTTTCCTATCTTCGCGGAGGGAGTTGGTTCCAATCATTCGAGAGCCTCTGGTACATGGAAAACGGGATAGTTACCAATCAACAAAGATTAAAATTCTGGTGGCTGAATCCTGGATTTAACCGGTCTCCTGCAATTGGCTTTAGGTGTGTTAAAAAGGTAAATTAAGTGGAAATTTTGAAAAAGCAAAAAAGGATTTTGATCAAGCAGTCAGATTAAAATGAAAACTTCAAAATATTCTCTTAAACAAATTCACTGCCCGTAAGCAGCCATTTCCAAACAGGGAGGATCTGTACTTTCCGGCCCTCTATTTCCTCTTCACCTTCCTCATCGTACGTAAGAACGAGACCATGATTTATGTTAAAGTTTCGCATTGCTTCTACCAGACCTCTAAATTCTCTCTTTTGATTATCCGGATTAAGAGCCCAGCTTTTCTTTAACAGTTACTATACCATTAGTAGGGCTAAGTCATTGTTTTTTTG
>CAZPNF010000272.1:0-691 GCA_964587715.1 uncultured bacterium
TCTCTGGGTGTGCAGCATTAAAAAAATGTTAATGCTTAATAAAATACTGAATGTACCTGAATCTATCAGACCCATTGCTATAGTTGCTTTTGGTTATCCTGCGGAAAAGCCTATGGTACCAAAGAGAAGATCAATTGAATCTTTTGTCCATTATGAAAAATTCCATCAATTGGAAGGTTCATATGGTAACTCAACTAATCCACAAAAATGGTCACTAAATGAGTTAACAACTTTCAGGGAAAGAATTTGTTGGTATGGTGGTACAATAGATCCAGAGAATACATTAGAAAAATACAGTATAAGAAGCAGTACATACTCAAAGATTATAACACTGATTAAAGATTATGCTTCTAATCCAGCGAGTAAGATATTAGATATTCTTCCGTTTGGAGGTGGTTATCTTATAGGCATGCTGAAAGAGATCAACGATTCACGGCGGGTGTATGCTTTTGAATTGAGCGAAGGGAATGTAAGTTATATTAAAGAAAATCTAAAGGTCTTTAAATTACCAGAACCTCGTTTTATTGTTAATAATGATACAAAACTTGGCATTAAGCTCAACAATTTTGATGTTGTGACGTGTCTTTTCAGGTTAGAAAAAGTGCCTGATCCAAAAATATTGCTTAATGAGATTCACAGAGTCTTAAAGATAAAAGGACATTTGTTATTGGCTACCGAACTTAAGGGGATT
>CAZPNF010000272.1:701-3620 GCA_964587715.1 uncultured bacterium
GAGATAATTAGAAATTCTAAAGATAAAAATTTACATACAAGTCATCTCTGGAGTACAGGTCCTTCAATAAAATTTAGTAGGACCAGGTTGAATAAAATGTTAAAAGAGTTTAATTTTAAACTAATAAGGCAAGAAGTATTTAGAGAAAATGGTTTTATAAGATCAATAGCTAAACAGATTTTAAGATCAGAAGGGATTACTCTAATCTCTGTGTTAGAAAAACAGTAAGCGATAACCGACCTTTTTCAGCGCTCTGAATAACAGTAATATTTTTTGTCTTTCTTTTTCCATGCCACAAGGGGGATACTATGTTTATTCCGTTTCCCATTGAAGCTTAACATTTGATTTGACAATTGGAAAACTTTTTTTTACATTTTAGACTATGTATAACTCTGTTACTAAAGAATTAGAATTATTTGAAAAAGAATATTCTCTTCAGCTTAGTTCTGACAGTGTTTTTCTTCAACCCCTGTTTTACTATATCAAACAGCAGAGAGGTAAACGGCTCAGGCCTGCTCTCTTTTTTTTATCACAAGGTCTTATTGATTTACCTCGTCCTGCAACTGTTCGAGTAGCAGTACTTATAGAGCTTCTTCATCTGGCAACTTTGATCCACGATGATGTAGTGGATCATTCTTCAGTAAGGCGAGGTAAAAAGACGCTCAACACTGTATGGGGTGATCGTGTTTCTGTGTTGATGGGAGACTATCTTTTAGCCAGGGTTCTTTCATTGGGTGTTTAGACTCGTCAATCAGAAATATTAGAAGTTATTTCCAGAGTGGTTCTTAAAATGGGAGAGGGAGAACTCTGGGAGGCTTTAGAAGGGAAAAGTATCGATACAACTGTGGAAAAATATCTACGGGCTATCTATCAGAAGACCGCAGTTTTTTTTGGAGCTGTATGTGAATTGGGAGGGCTTGTGATATCTGCTTCTCCTTCTGAGAAAGAGAAATTGCGGCGATTCGGGGAAACTTTTGGTATGGCTTTTCAAATTCGTGATGATATTCTTGACTTTTCTGGCTCTGCCGAATTAATGGGAAAACCTGTGGGTCAGGATGTAGATAACGGTAAAATCACTCTCCCATTGATTTTTGCACTTGATGGAGCTTCTGTGGAGGACAAGAAAAATATTTTACAGAAGTTAAAGAGAAAAACTGAAGAAGATAGAAAATGGATAAAAAAATTTGGAAGGGAAAGAAACGCCATTAAAAAAAGCCAGGAGAAAGCCGTGGTTTTTGCAACAGAGTCCATGGAAATTCTAAGGACCTTTGAACCTTCAATTTATAGGGAATCAATGGAAAAACTTGTAACAGAGGATCTCGAAAGAACTAAATGAGATATTTATTGCTGACAATCTTTTTGGTCCTTTTGGAAGGGATTTCGTGCAGTAGTGTCAGAAAAAAGCAGCCTGTAGAAGAAATTCGTTTCATGATGGATACTGTTGTTCGCATTTCAGTTTACGATCAGGAATTGCCAGAGAGAAAAATCAAGAAAGTTATTGACAGAGCTTTTGAAAGAATGGCAAGAATTGAAGCGATAATATCGGTTAGTATAGATACAAGCTATGTTACTCGTATTTCAGAGGAATCGGGAGTGGCTGCCGTTAATGTTTCTCCAGAGGTTCTTGCACTTTTGAAAAGCTCTGTAGAAGTTTCAAAGAAAACACGCGGTGCTTTTGACATAACAATAGGTGTCATAAAGAACCAGTGGGGTTTTGATTCGGATCATGCACATGTCCCAGAGATTTCATTGATACACTCTCTTCTTCCACTGGTAAATTACCGCAATATTCAGTTTGCTGATGGAAAAGTTATGCTCACTCAACCAGGGATGCGGATAGATCTGGGAGGAATTGCAAAGGGTTATATTATTGATCAGGGGGTGGAAGTGCTCCAGGACGAAGGGATTGACTCTGGTATTGTTGAGGCAGGTGGGGATCTCAGAATATTTGGACATCATCCCTACCGAAAAATCTGGAGGATCGGTATAAGGCATCCGAGGAAAGGTGAAGGTAAACTTATAGGAGTACTGGAAACCAATGAAACGAGTATTGCTACATCTGGTGATTATGAACGTTACTTTATTCAGGATGGGAAGAGATACCACCATATTCTGGATCCCAAAACTGGATTCCCGGCCAGAGGCTGCGCCAGTGTGACAATTGTTACTAAAAATGCACTTTTAGCTGATGGTTATGCTACAGGCGTTTTTGTCTTGGGCCCTAAGAAAGGAATAGCTCTGATTGATAGCCTACCTTCGATTGAAGGATTGATCATATACACAAAAGACGATAGCCTCAAACATGTTGTTTCTCAAGGCTTTCGCCAGAATATCCATTTTTACCCCGATTCTGTGTTATCGGGATTTTATCAATAGTAGGAGGATTCAAATGCCAAGGACACTGGTTACAGGGGGAGCAGGTTTTTTAGGATCTCATTTGTGTGAATACTTACTGAACAAGGAACACGAAGTCATTGCAATGGATAATCTCATTACCGGTTCAGTGGATAATATTGCTCATCTTCGTAGTGAACATTTTTCATTTATCAAATACGATGTTACAAACTACATTTACGTGGAGGGTCCTCTGGATTATGTTCTTCATTTTGCTTCCCCTGCCAGTCCTCTGGACTATGCGGAATTTCCCATTCAGACGTTAAAAGTGGGTTCGCTTGGGACACACAAAGCATTGGGCCTGGCCATGGAGAAAAAAGCGACTTTTCTTCTTGCCTCTACTTCGGAAGTGTACGGGGATCCACAGATACATCCACAGCCTGAGTCTTACTGGGGCAACGTAAATCCAGTGGGACCGCGCGGTGTGTACGATGAAGCCAAGAGATTTTCGGAGGCCCTTACCATGGCTTATCATAGGTATCATAATGTTGATACCAGGATTGTGCGTATCTTTAACACCTACGG
>CAZPNF010000273.1:0-3617 GCA_964587715.1 uncultured bacterium
ATAAAAAATGCTTTATTAATCTTCATGCTTCAGATTGTTTTAAAAAATCTATTAATATACCAATTCAATCGTTATATTGCTTTACATTTTATATATTCATATGCCACAAATCTTTTAAAACCTTCTTTTAGACAAAATTCACAAAATCGAAAAGCCCTTCAGATAATATTAAAAGGCTTTGTATTTTCTTATCTTCCTGAAAGGCAGATAGACAAAACTTTTCCAATTGACTTTACAAACCTGAGGAAAATTAAAATTAGTAATAGATAATAAAGATTTATAGAAATTTTTATATCCTGATCTGTTTCTATTTCGATAGTTATAA
The DNA here is from genome assembly GCA_964587715.1 of uncultured bacterium. GTDB lineage: Bacteria > Zhuqueibacterota > QNDG01 > QNDG01 > DSAB01 > CAYYPT01. The sequence goes on from CAZPNF010000273.1 coordinate 326, forward strand.
TTTATTAAAACTATTTTAGTATTGATTTTAAACTAACCAATAATAGCCCAAAAATTTGAAAAAAAGAGAAAGAGAAATATGCTATATTTCTTTCTAATCGCTTTTGTTTTAAATTATTTCGCAATCCTTTTAAATCATTTTGAATATCATTCATTCTATTCATAGCATTATCTTTCTCATTAATTAAAATAGCATTAATGTCGTTGATTTTTTCGTAATCTTTTTTGCTCCCATTATAAACTGATTCAATTTTTTCTTTTACCTTTTTCTTTGTTAGCCCAGCTTTCGCCCTATTCAATTAACGGCTATGTAAAGTATCTTTTCAGCACATCAAAGTTTCCCTTTGTGGAGAAGAGGCTTAACGATTATCTCATTCATGTCAGGATCAATACCCGTTGGTATCCTTCAGAGCCTGTGAGAATGGGACTGGAAATCAGGATGAGAGGATTTTATGGAGGGTCGGTTCAGCATATTCCAAATTTTATAGATCAAATTAAAAGTCGTCATGATTTTTCTCAATTAGATGATGTTTTATGGGATACCAAGCAGTCCATTGGTTACGGGCAAATTGACCGTCTCTGGCTGGATTACACCTGCGGCAATCTTGATGTGACACTGGGCAGGCAGCGTATTGCCTGGGGTACTGCTCTGGTCTGGAATGTTATCGATCTGTTCAATCCTCAGTCGATCTTAGATTTTGACTACGAAGAAAAGCCGGGATCAGATGCGGTGCGAATTCAATATTACACAGGAGCTGTCTCAAGAGTTGAGCTCTCTGTAAAACCCGGTAAGGATAAAAAGCATACCACTGCGGCAGCACTTTTCTCACTCAATGCTTTTGAATATGATTTTTATGGAATTGTTGGTTACAGGAATGGTCGGTGGTTATTTGGTGGAGCCTGGGCAGGAGACATTCACAAAGCAGGGTTTCGCGGAGAATTTTTAGTAAGTGATGCACCCAATAAAACTGCTTCGGGAGTTTATCCTACATTTCCATCTTTGGGGCAGTCTTTCTTTCAGTACAATAAACCCGTTGTCAGTGCAGTTCTTTCGGGCGACTATACTTTTTCAAATTCTCTTTATGCCCATACAGAAGTACTCTACAACAGCAATGGGAAGATCAAGAATGCTGGTCTATTTTATCAGGAAGCCCTGCAGGTAGGAATGCTCTCGCCTGCGCGGTGGTCTATCTTTCAAGAATTTTCCTGCGATATCACACCTTTGGTGCGGGGGAGTATTTTTGGAATCTTTAACCTCGATGATAAATCATACGTGATTGTCCCGCAGCTTACCTGGTCAGTTATTACTGATCTGGATTTTACACTACTCGGATTTCTCACTTCTGGTACACATTTCACTGAGTGGGGAGATTACGGCACCTCGGTGTTTACTCGACTTAAATATTCGTTTTGAAGAGAATCCTTGCTGCTCCAATGAAATCCTTACGGATTAACTCCGTTGATATAAATAAAAACAATTCTGCGTCTTCTGCGCTCTGCGGTTTATGAGTTAGTCAAACTAATACCCTGCCGCTTGTCCATCTTTCCGAGATTCTGAAGCACCGTAGTATACCTTATTTTTCCAATCGTATCGAATCGCCTGGTAGCCACCGAAATCCCCTACATCTACTTGAATCCGGTGCCCCATTTTGACGAGTTCTCGGATGCTCTCGTAGGGTATACCTGTTTCCAGATATACTGTGCCTCCGTTTTTCATTTTTTCTCCAGTGGGTTGTGATGATCCCGAATGGAGTATGCGGGGTGCATCTCCAGCTTCCTGAATGTTCATTCCAAAGTCAACTATATTAATTACAATCTGAGCCTGCATTTGAGGCTGAGCAGCACCACCCATGACGCCAAAGCTCATAAATGGTTTGCCGTTTTTAGTAATGAACGCTGGAATAATAGTATGAAATGGCCGTTTATGAGGGGCGTAAGTATTGAATTCACCTTCCTTGAGGTTAAACAATTCTCCTCTATCCTGAAAGATAAATCCAAGACCATCTGGCGATAATCCACAGCCCATGCCTCGATAATTACTCTGGATTAACGAAACCATGCTGCCGTCTTTATCTGCAACAGTGAGATAAACTGTGTCTCCTTTTTCAAGGGCCGGGTTTCCTGCTTCAACTGTACGTAGATCTCTGTGCGGGTTGATCAGTTTTCTTCGCTCTGCAGCATACTCTTTGGAAATTAACTGTTTGATGGGAATGTTGTTGAAATCAGGATCAGCATAGAATTTGGCTCTGTCTTCAAAAGCTAACTTTTTCGCTTCGACAAAGTGGTGAATGTATTCCTTGCTGCCGAATCCCATACTTTCTATGTCGTATCCTTCCAGAATGTTCAAAATCTGGAGAGTTGCAATTCCCTGACCATTGGGCGGTAATTCCCAGATATCGTGTCCCCTGTAGTTAGTAGATACAGGTTCCACCCATTGAGATTTGTGATCAGCCAGATCCCTGTACGAAAGAAAACCACCAACCTGTTTCATGAATTTGTCAATTCTTCTTGCAATTTCCCCTTTGTAGAAAACATCTCTTCCGCCTTCAGCGATCATTTCAAGTGTATTTGCCAATTTGGGATTTTTAAAAATATCCCCGGGTTTTGAAGCTGGCATAAATGTTTCCTTAAATCCTTTATATTTTTGTAGAACCCGTGCATTTAATTGCCAGTAATATGATATCAGATCTGAGACAGGGAATCCTTCCCTGGCGTATCGGATGGCTGGAGCGAGGAGTGTTTTCATTGGCAATTTCCCAAATCTTTTGTGCATTTCAAACCAACCATCAACGCAGCCGGGTACAGTAACAGGAAGGGGTCCATGAGGAGGAATGTGTTTTAGACCGAGTTTTTTGAAATGATCAAGTGTCAATGAATAGGGAGAATGTCCGCTTGCGTTGAGACCGTAGAGTTTCTGAGTTTTTGCGTCCCAGATGATAGCAAAAAGATCACCACCAATGCCGCTTCCTGTTGGTTCAACAAGACCCAGCATTGCGTTGGCAGCAATGGCTGCATCTACAGCAGTTCCGCCCTGTTTCAGGATATCCAGGGCAACCTGTGTGGCAAGAGGCTGGCTTGTGGCTGCCATTCCGTGTTGAGCAATTACTCTTGACCTGGTGGCAAAGGGTTTCCCTGTGATTCGATCAGAACCAGCAGTGGTCTGGATAGCAATCAATAAAATCAAAAGACTAAAGTAAAAGTCTCTCATTTTTTCCTCCTATGCTTTTGGTTATATCTCCTAATAAGATATTAATATTTTTCTTAATTACTATTTTAATAACTATTGGTACATG
>CAZPNF010000274.1:0-3614 GCA_964587715.1 uncultured bacterium
CGTATTCCCTTATGACTGTCTTTAGCCGAGCAATATCACGACGAACAGAACGAATTTTCAAAGGATTATCCAATTGATGAAGAGCTAATTGAAATCGTAAGTTTGTTAACTCTTCCTCTGTATCCTGTAATCGAATTTTGATTTCTTCCAGAGGTAACTGTTTTATTTCTTCCATCTTCATTGCACGTTACCTCCTTCAAGCGATGTAATAAACTTCACCTTAATAGGCAGTTTGTGGGAAGCAAGACGCATCGCCTCTTTGGCAGTATCGTATGGGATCCCTTCTAACTCAAATAAAATTCTTCCTGGTTTCACCACTGCCACCCAATATTCTGGACTTCCTTTACCTTTACCCATACGAGTCTCCGCTGGTTTAACTGTAAAAGGTTTATCCGGAAAGATCCTGATCCACAACTTCCCACCTCTCTTAATATACCTGGTAATCGCTATACGAGCAGCTTCAATCTGACGGCTTGTTATCCAGCACGGTTCCAGTGCTTTTAATCCATAAGTTCCAAAAGAAAGAACTGAACCACGGTAGGCTTTCCCTCTCATACGCCCTCGTTGCTGTTTTCTCCATTTGACTTTTTTAGGCATTAACATAAATCTAAACTCCGATAACTTCCCCTTTACAAATCCACACTTTAACTCCAATAGTACCATAAGTAGTATTGGCCACTGCTAAGGCATAATCAATGTCTGCTCTCAAGGTATGAAGTGGGATTCTTCCTTCTTTATATTGTTCCCTACGTGCCATTTCTGCACCCCCAAGACGCCCTGAGCAGGAAATCCGTACTCCCTCGGCTCCCATCCGCATAGTTGAAGTAATTGCACGTTTCATTGCACGCCGGTAAGAAACCTTCGATTCAAGCTGCCGTGCAATATTTTCTGCCACCAAATATGCATCAAGCTCTGGACGTTTAGTTTCATGAATATTTACCTGAACTTCCTGTGAAGTAATGCGCTGGATCTCTTCTTTTAACTTATCAACTTCTGCCCCCTTCTTACCTATAACAATTCCTGGTCTGGCAGTGTGAATAGTCAACGTAATACGCCGGGGAGTACGTTTAATCTCAATTTGCGAAATACCAGCATTTGGTAATCGTTTGCGGATATATTTCCGCAGCATTAAATCTTCCTTAAGTTTCTTCGCGAACTCCTTTTCATCGAACCACAGGGATTTCCATGATCGATTAATCCCGAGTCTCAGTCCGATTGGATTGGTCTTTTGTCCCAATATATTCCTCCATTTAGTCCAGAAGCTTATCAGAAACAACGACAGAGATATGGCAAGACCGTTTTCTGATACGATTTGCCCTGCCCATTGGTCCCGGCCTATAGCGGTGTATAGTCGGGGCCTGATCCACCCGGATTTCCTTAACAAACAAATCCTCCGGATCTAATTTTGAAGCCTCTTCCTTATTCATGGCATTGGCCACTGCAGAACGCAACACTTTCTCCACGGGTAAAGAACCCCGTTTCGGAGTAAAATGAAGAAAATTAATGGCTTCTTCCACTGACTTCCCCCGGACAAGATCAACCACCTGGCGAACTTTCCGGGGAGACATTCTAATATACCGTGCAAAAGCTTTTGCTTCCATTTCAATAACTCACTTTCTACGATACCCTTGACACACGACCTACCTTCCTCCCCCCATGGCTCCTAAAAATTCTGGTTGGAGCAAATTCCCCGAGTTTATGGCCTACCATATTCTCAGTAATAAACACAGGAATAAATTTTTTTCCATTATGAACGGCAATAGTATGACCCACAAATTCTGGTGGAATAGTACTCCTTCGAGCCCAGGTCTTAATAACCTGTTTTGTGTTAGCTTTGTTCAGCGAGTCAATTTTTGCCAGAAGTTTTGCGTCAATGTACGGCCCCTTTTTTACAGAACGCCCCATCTAAATTTCCTCTATTTTCTTCGTTTCACAATGTATGAATCCGACTTTTTCCTCTTGGACCGAGTCTTATATCCCTTTGTTGGTTTCCCCCACGGAGTAGTAGGATGCCTGCCACCGGATGACTTACCTTCGCCCCCACCCATTGGATGATCAACAGGATTCATATCTACACCTCTGACTTTAGGTCGTCTTCCCAGCCAGCGGGAACGTCCGGCTTTGCCCAAAGAAATATTTACATGATCCAAATTACCCACCTGGCCGATAGTAGCTCGGCAATCAAAACGAATCATCCGCACTTCCCCTGAAGGGAGTTTAAGCTGTACGTATTCTCCTTCTTTAGCCATCAACTGAGCAGAAGCTCCAGCCCCTCGAACGAGTTGTCCACCATGTCCTGGTTTAAGTTCTATGTTATGAACCCCGGTGCCCAGAGGAATCTTATCCAGCGGGAGAACATTTCCTATACGAATCTCTGCCTTTTCGCCCGACATTACCTGATCCTCCACTTTCAATCCTTGCGGTGCTAAGATATATCTCTTTTCACCATCAGCGTAGTGGAGAAGAGCAATACGGGCAGATCTGTTAGGATCATACTCAATGGCAGCTACCTTCGCAGGAACCCCATCTTTGTTCCGTTTAAAATCGATGATGCGATAAAACCGCTTATGACCCCCACCTCGTCGTCTCACAGTAATTCGACCCAAATTATTCCGCCCGGCTTTTTTCCTAAAAGGAGCAAGAAGAGATTTTTCAGGTCTGGTCTTTGTAATTTCCTCAAAACTCGAGACCGTTTTAAATCTCTGAGACGGTGTAATCGGTCTGAAATTCTTTACCGGCATATAAACTACTTACCCTCAAAAAAGTTGATCTTAAATCCTTCTCTCAAAGTTACAATAGCTTTCTTCCAATGTGGTCTTCTTCCCTCAAATTTACCCAGGCGCTTGAACTTACCTTTCATATTTACAGTAGCCACTTTTTTTACTTTAACGTCGAATTTTTCTTCTACTGCTTTTTTAATCTCAATTTTGTTAGCATCTCGATTAACAACAAATGCCACTTTATTCTCAGTCTCCTGGAGAGCTGAAATTTTTTCTGTAACTAAAGGTCGAACAATAATTTCTCTATTTGGCTTCACTTTTTTAAAACCTCACTTATTTTTTCTAATGCACTCTTCTGTATCAAAAGCATATCAGCATTCAGCACATCATAGGCAGAAAATGAAGCTGCTTCTTTCACTGCTGCATATGGGAGATTCCTGCTGGAAAGCCATACAGATCGATCGGCCCTGGGAATCAAAATAAGTATCTTTGTTGAATCCAACTGAAGTTGTTTTAACAACTCTACCATTTGTTTTGTTCTAGGTGTTTCAAAAGAAAAATCTTCAACCAGCTTCACTTTTTTTTCTCTGGCTTTGTAAGAAAGAACCGATTTCCTCGCCAGCCGGCTTATCTTTTTGGGAACCTTTTTAGTATAACTTCTCGGAGTTGGACCAAAAACACGCCCTCCACCAACCCAGAGAGGTGACCGGATTGTCCCGGCACGAGCCCTTCCTCTTCCTTTTTGAGGCCACGGTTTTCTTCCCCCACCACGAACAGCAGACCGATTCTTAGCTGCAGATGTTCCCTGACGACGATTGGCTAACTCCGCAGTTACAGCCAACCATATGGCATGGTCATTCGGTTCAATACCAAAAATCCCCCGAGTAAGTACTA
>CAZPNF010000275.1:0-3614 GCA_964587715.1 uncultured bacterium
AAGATCCGGATTGAAGATGGTCAGCTTAAGGTGCCAGATAATCCAATAATTCCTTTTATAGCGGGGGACGGGATTGGTCCTGACATCTGGCGAGCTACAGAACTTGTTCTGGACAGTGCAATAAAAAAAGCCTACGGCGGGAAGAGGAAGATAGTATGGTTCCAGGTCCACGCAGGGCTTTCCGCTCTTAAATTATACGGTAATGATCGGGTACTCCCGGAGGATACTTTGACAGCAATCCGGGAGCACCTCGTGGCTATCAAAGGGCCGCTGACAACGCCAGTGGGCGGCCTTAAATACGTTTGTCTTGCCTGTTCTGCAGAACAGGACGGCGGTCCAAATGGGGAAAGGCCTGAAAAATGCGTGAAGTGTGGATCCCCCTGGATAACCCCACGTTTTAAGAGTCTAAATGTTCAATTAAGGCGGACATTGGATCTCTATGCCTGTATTCGGCCTGTTCGCTGGTTTCATGGAGTTCCCTGCCCTGTGAAACATCCTGAGAAGCTCAATGTGATTATTTTTCGAGAGAACACGGAAGACGTATATGCCGGTATCGAATTTGAGCAGGGAACCGCAGAAGCAGGTCGAGTTATTAAATTTTTAAATGAAGAGATGAGGCAGAACATTCGGAAGGATTCAGGAGTAGGGATCAAACCCATAAGTATTACGTGTACAAAACGATTGGTACGCAAGGCAATCGATTATGCTATCTCTCATCACAAATCTTCCATTACACTGGTTCACAAAGGCAATATAATGAAATTCACTGAAGGAGCTTTTAGAGACTGGGGATACGAGGTTGCCAAAGAAGAATATAGGAACCAGATAGTTACTGAGAAGGAGTTGTGGGAAAAGTACGATGGTAAAATGCCTGAAGGTAAAATTCTGGTCAAAGACCGCATTGCTGACCAGATTTTTCAGCAGGTACTTCTCCGCCCGGACGAATATGAAATTTTAGCCACTCCTAATTTGAATGGGGATTATCTTTCTGATGCATGTGCTGCACAGGTAGGAGGCCTGGGATTGGCTCCAGGTTCTAACATGGGAGATTACATCGGACTTTTCGAAGCAACTCACGGAACAGCACCAAAATATACCGGGATGGACAAAGTTAATCCGAGTTCCCTTATTCTGTCCGGTACTTTAATGCTGGAATACCTGGGCTGGAATGAAGCTGCAGAAATGATCATCCGTGCTATTGAGAAAACCATTCAACAAAAGCGAGTAACTTACGATCTGGAGCGTCAGATGGAAGGGGCAACAAAACTGAAGTGTTCAGAATATGGAGCAGCAATCGTAGAAAATATGTGATTGAAGTTTGATATAGTAAGGACTAAATTTCAAAAAGAAATATTCCCAGAGAATGTAGAAGATGCACAGGATTTTTTGGGCTTTAATGATAGTCTTTTTTGGGGGATTTTTTGTAAGTTGTGTTAATCCGTTCGCTCCTAGATTAACATACTCACTCGAGGTGGGGGATTTTGTTGTAACACAGCAGCAGTCGCCGGAAGAGGTTCTCCAGAGCTTTAAAGTTGCATATACATTCCGGGATTCCTTGTTGTACAGTGATCTTCTGGATACAGGTTTTGTTTTTGTATATTTTGACCCCAATGAGGGAACATCAGGTCGTTTTGTTTCCTGGGGCAGGGGAACGGATCTGCGGACCAGCGGCCGATTGTTTCGTCATTTTCAGGTAATAAACTTAGTGTGGAACACCACTATCTATGGTTGGGAAGATGAAGAAACTTGCGGGTTGAGCAAAGGATTTAATCTCACTCTGGTCGGGGAGAATAGTGATTTCAATGTTTCGGGAAGGGCAGTTTTTTCTTTCCGGAAGTGTGGCGATAAAAAATGGCGAATAACTCGCTGGAAAGACGAGTCAGATATATAACTAATTTTGTTTTTACTGGAGGAGTAGTCCAATGAATTTTCAAGAACGAATTAAATTGGGTAGATTGGGGGGAGTCTTCCTGATTCTCATTTTCTGTGTGATTCCTCTGTTAGTTTTTTCCCAGAATTTTGGGAAGAACAAAGTTCAATATCGGGATTTTAATTGGAAGTATGTTCAATCTAAACATTTTGATGTCTATTACTACGATAAAGGACAGGGCCTGGCCGATTTTGTAGCAGATGTGGCTGAATCAAGTTACGTTGCTCTGAGAAAAGATTTCAAATACGAAATCCAGAAACGAATCCCTATTCTCGTTTACAACAGTCACAATGAATTTGAACAGACCAACACAAGTTATTCTACGATTGAGGAATCAGTAGGTGGTTTTACAGAAATTTTTAAGGATCGTATAGTAATTCCCTTTCAAGGAAGTTATGCGGAATTTCGTCACGTTATTCATCACGAGTTGACCCATGCTGTTATGTTTCAGATGCTCTATGGAGGAGGAATGGGGTCTATGGTTACAGGCATGGCCAGGTTTCAGGTGCCTTTGTGGTTAGCAGAAGGATTGGCAGAATACGAGAGTCTTGGCTGGGACATTGACAGCGACATGTTTATGCGTGATGCTACGATAAATGGTTACGTTCCACCAATATCCCAGATGTATGGTTTTATGGTTTATAAAGGAGGGCAATCTCTTCTAAATTATATTGCCAATAAATACGGAAGTCCGAAAATTGGAGAGATTCTCGGCAAGATAAAAGTTCGCAGAAGTGTGGAGGGAGGATTAAAGGAGTCTATTGGAGTGGGGACAGAGGAACTGACAAAAAGATGGCACAAGTATTTAAGAAAAACTTATTGGCCGGATATCCAGGAGAGAGACGAACCCGCAGATATAGCAAAGCGTCTGACAGACCATACAAAGACGAAAAATTTTTTGAACAATTCTCCAGCGCTCTCCCCTCAAGGAGATAAAATAGTCTACCTTTCGGATCGATCCGACTACATTGATATCTACCTTATGAGTACTATAGACGGCCGGAATCTTGGAAGATTGGTAAAGGGGCAGAGATCCAACCTGTTTGAAGAACTTCATTGGCCGCGTCCCGGGGTGGATTGGTCCCCCGATGGCAAACGAATCGTTTTTGCTGCCAAGGCAGGTCCTCAGGATGCTCTCTATATTCTAGACGTAGAAAAGCGTAAGGTGATTGATTCTTACAAATTTGGTTTAGACGGTGTGTTCTCTCCAACCTGGTCCCCGGACGGAAATCGGATTGTTTTTATGGGAATGGCTGGAGGCCATTCAGATCTCTACATGTTTTTCCTCGACAATAAGAAATTGGAAAAGTTAACAAATGATGTTTTTAGCGATCTGGATCCTAAATGGTCTTCTCTGGGAGATAAGATTGCTTTCGTCTCGGATAGAGGAGATTCCACAAAGCAGCCAGGGGGTAACTTTCAGATCCAGAATTACAATTATAAACAGTACGATCTTTATACTCTGGATGTTGAAACAAAAAGGATTACCCGTTATACAAAAGATAAGGCAAAGGAAAAGTCCCCGGTCTTTTCTCCTAATGGAGATAAAATTGCCTTTGTTTCAGACTCTAAAGGAATCAGTAATATTTTTATTATGGATTTAAAAACAAAAAAAACTTATCCAATTACCAATTTGTTAACCGGTGTTTCTCAAATTTCCTGGTCAAGAGAAGGTTCTCGTTTG
>CAZPNF010000276.1:0-3611 GCA_964587715.1 uncultured bacterium
AAGAGATTGCCGGGTAGTTATGTTTTTGATAAGAAGAAAAATCTTAGGCATGTTTCCTCCAGGGTTGAATTCAGTGATAAGATGTGGGAAATAGCCCATAAAGAGAGGCGTGATAGAGCTGCGAGATTGATTCCACAATCAAAGAAAAGAACAGGAGGAGAGGATGATAACATTAACAAAAGATAAAATCATATACAACAATCACTTCAATCCAGAGTGTGATGAATACGTAAAAAAAGAGGTGTGGAGTTTGTGGCCATACCTTAGTGATAGAGTGGTATTGAGTGAAGATTTTACATTAGAGGATCTTTTTAATCACATAGAAAAGAATAAAGAAGCTTTTGATATTGTATTTCACTCATGCCTTGGTCATTATCCTCTTCAACTTTGGATTGATGAGATAAAGAAATCGGGTCCAAAGAAAGATGATGAAATTGATTACCTGGAAATTTACAGATGGGGAGAGTATTGGGATTGGGGAGATATTGATTTATCTATTGGTATCGGTGGAGTAGGTAAAAAAGAAGATGATCCTTCATACGGAATAGGATTTACTCCGTTGAATGAAATAAAGAATCTCCCACTTCGTTTGAATGAAGATTTTGGGATTAGTGAAGTTATAATTCCTTCAAGGATTGTACTGTTTTTTGCTCGTTTGTTAAAGAAAATTGGTGTTCCTGTAGGAAAATGGAACAATTCTTTTAATCGTATGTATGTTAAAGGAAAAACCGAGTTTACAGTATATGAACTGATAGCTGCTGTTTTGTATGAAATTAGTTTTTACGGATGTCCCGAAGAAAGAGATGGGACGTTAGTTGAGATTGAGCAAGATGTGGAGGAGACTGAAAAAATATGGGAACTTGATAGTGAGGAGGTATGATGAAAGATAAAGATAAATTTACAAGTAAGATTGATGATCTAATTAGAGAACTTGCAGGTTCGAGTAATTCTAAAGATAGAGAATTAGCTAAAAAAGCTATAGAGATGCAATCAAATCAGAAGAAATTTGAGAAGAGTTTATCCGATTTGCAGGATTCGTTGGATTATTTGCGAATATCTATTAAGTATACGGTTTTCGACCTTGAAGCGACTCGCCGAGAAAACACATACCTCAGAAAATTACTTGAAGGTGAGTTTGATGATGAAGAATATACTGGTTGAGTAAAGTAAGGAGGTGCCTTTCATCTTACAGTAACAACTAATTATTGAGGAGAAATAAATGGTAATAACCAAAGATATAAAACATAACTACTGGATTTGGGACTTGCCAAATAAGACAAAACCTTGGGTATTTCCTGAACCTTACAATGATAGCACTTTCATCTGCTGGAAAGTTTCATTTAATGAATTCTATTCTTATTGTGAACAACTTACAGATAGTGAGGCGAAATTATTATTAGGGAATACCAATCTTGAAAATGGGGAACAAGTACAAGTTGATGTTAGTAAACAAAAACTTATTGAACTTAATATTCCTGTGGCGTTTATGTCTAAAAATTATCACGATTTTCCTGATAGGAAGCCGTCTGAAATTTAGTTTATGAGCGATTTCGATTACAAATCTTTAACGAAAATGGAAGTGCAGGAGATTTTTGAGGACGTAGTAGATTTTCCTCTTGAGCCTATGTTGCATCAGTATGTTTCTCTGGTTTTTGCAGCAGATAAGTCTCGAGTTTCATACCTTTTAGATGTTGGAACAGGGAAGACGCTACTTTCTCTATATCTTGCTCGAATTTGGGGTTGTAAGAAGATATTAGTTGTTACTCCGTCCAGTGCTTTTGGATCTTGGAGAAGAGATCTTAAAAAGAACTCTGATTTTTCTTATAGTTTTGTTGTAGGATCTGGTAGAAGTCGAAAGGTTCAACTTAAGAAAAAGAAAGACGTTTATGTTATCACTTATGCAGGATTGAAAACGGTTTACGCAAAATATCCAAAGTATAAAGGAGAAGGTTGGAAGGTACAGGATGATTCGTTTATTCATAATTTTGATTTGATAATCCTGGATGAGGATCATAGATGTGGAAATCATGATTCTCTCCAATCAGAGATTTGTTATCAATTATCGAGAAGAGCAAGGTATGTAGTTGGAATGACAGGAACTCTTATTGATAGTGATAAATCTTTTCTTGATTTACATAATGTGTATAAAGTTATTGATTTAGGTAAGTCGCTTGGATCTAACTTTTTTGCATATCGCAATCATTATTTTGAGAAAGAAATATGTAGGAAGAGGTTTGGAAGTAAGTGGATTGAATGGCACCTTAAGCCAGGAGCAAGAGAGGAAATTTTAGATAGAATTGCAGGTATAAGTATTAGTTACGATAGGTCTGAGTGTTTTGAATTGCCAGAGCTTCAAGAAATTTTCCGATTTATTACTCCATCAAAAGAATTTCTTACTGTTCAAAAAAGTATTATAGAAAATAAATCGATAGAATCTCCAAAAGGCAAAGTTTTAGTTAAGGAATCTATGATATCCAGACCGCATGTTTTACGAGAACTTCCTAGCGGTTTTATGTACTATGGAGAAGATAAAGAAACTTATAGTTTGAAAACGAATCCAAAAGCTGAGGCTCTTGTTGACCTTCTTGATGATACGAAATCGAAAGTTATTGTTTTTTATTGGTACACCGAAGAGCGGAATATTATAAAAAAGGCGCTTAAAAAGGCGGACATTTCTTTTTGTTCAGCTCTTGGTGGTCAAACGGAAACTGAGAGAGAAGATGAAATTACACGATTTTCGGATGATAGCAGTGTTAAAGTTTTGTTGTCCCAAATTACTGTTGCCAATGAAGGTTTTGATGCGTTTGTAGCTAACGTGGTTGTATTCTTTTCGCCGTTGTCTTCTCCAAAAAAGAGGAAACAGTGTATTGGCAGAATTTATAGAAAAGGTCAGAAAAGAAAATGTTTAGTTGTAGATTTTGTTTTGGAGGATTCGTTTGAAGAACATGTTATTGTAAACAGATCGGAAAGATTTAAACTTGTAAAAGAAGCAGAAGCTTATATGAGAGATTTTCATACGAGTTCAGAACGGGAGTAATTGTATGATGAAGGATTGGAATAAATATAGGAATAAAAAATATTATAATTTTCTTTGTGCGTGTGGTTGTGGAGGTAAATTAGAAGTAAAGCCTTGACATGTACACAGAAGGTGTATTCCTAAGTACATTCGTGGTCATAATCTAAAAGTAAGTAGAATTCATAAAAAGAATTGTCAATGTTGTTCCTGTAAATCTAAGAGAGGTGAAATGAAAGGGGTGAGAAAACCCGGCTTTTGTGGTAAAAATCATCCTTTGTATGGTAAACATCGTTCGGATGAAACAAAAAAGAGGATAAGTGATGGGTGCGCTAAAGGAAATAGAGAACGGTGGTTAGATCCGGAGTATAGAAAAAACAACTCTACGCCTTACAAAAGGGAAGAGAGAGTAACCCCAATGAACCCAATAAACCTGAAAAATTTTTGATTAAATTACTTCAAGAACTGTTTCCTGATCAATGGAAATATGTAGGCGGCGGTACTTTTTGGATAACTTCTAACGGAAATCGTTTGAACCCTGATTTTATTCATGTTAGTCAGAAGAAAATTATTGAACATTTTGGTGATTATTATCATA
>CAZPNF010000277.1:0-3610 GCA_964587715.1 uncultured bacterium
GAACAGAAAGCTTAGCCTGGCGTTCGTATGGAATGTTTCGGCGGTCGAATTCATGAGCCAGCGCTTCCTCGTAGACCGATTCCAGACCTGCCCTGAGCTTGTCAAAGGGATGGCAATTGTAATTTGCTTCTCATTATCGTTCCTCTCCCCTGCCGACAAGATTCTTTTAATAGCACCTTTCATACAGATTTAAAATTAAACCCAATTTACCTCTTTTATCAAAGCTTGATAGAATTTTCCTTGTTTAGGGAGTCTTCGCCATTCCGCAAGAGTGTAAATAATCACATCCGCTGGCACTGGTAAAGTTATCGTATCCCATTCAGTTGCTCTCCTGACAAAATGTTGATCAGAATGCTTGACGATGATAATAATATCCAGGTCACTTCCTACACCCCAGTTTCTCTTAGCATATGATCCAAAGTAACCGACTTGTAACACATTATTGTTACTTTTCATAATCTGCTTGGCCCAATCTTCGAAGGCACTCACAACTGTTTGAGCATCAGGCCATTTTAATACTGACGAATTTAATGATCTCACGGGCATAACTAATTGCCTCCTTGCTTTGCAGGGAACCATAATGTTCAAAAGGAGCCCCCTCTGGATAGCCATTGGGATAACGTGGAGGAATGTAATAAGAATCCAGAACACGGGCTTTATCGACCATTTCATCTGGAATGTTTATCGTATCCGGCAGTTCGCTTAGAAGCTTAGCGATAACATGACCCCATGCTTCCTGACCCAAATGCAAGTGAAGTGCCTTCACGGCCTTCTCAGCGGCTTGTTGTGCCGCAAAACATGCCCACTCATGACGCCCGGATTGCTGAGACTCTTCAGCTTGCTGAATATCTCTATTAGCCTGCTTAAACCAATCAATAGATCGATTTGACATTCTTAGTGACCTCTTAACCTATTCATTTGTTCTTTAATCCACGGATACGTCTTCTCCAACCCCTTCCTGAGCGAATAATTCGGTTCCCAACCCAATTTCTCTTTTAGGGGGTGGGATAAAATAAATCAACGTCTAATCCTCTATTTTTCAATATTGATTGAAATCTAAAATACCCAGGTTATATTATCCCACCCCCTGAATCAGCTTATTATCCGAATTCCTTCCCCTCACCCCCAGCGGCCCAGGAATATGTTTAATCTTTAATTTCTTCCCTGCTATATCCATTATCATTTCAGCTAATTGATTAATAGTAACCATCTCCTCAGAACCGATATTTACGGGACCAATAAAATCAGACTGCATCAAACGTCTTACACCTTCTTTAGGGGGTGAGAACAATTAAAATACAAAATGGCTATTTTATTATATTTGAACAACAAATTCCTAGAACCTTAATAAAGATAATTTAATCTTTCTCACCCCCCAAGCATTCATCAATATAAAGGAAAGAACGAGTCTGCTTCCCATCCCCCCACATCTCAATTTCTCCACCATCTTCTGCCATAGCCACTTTTCTGCAAAATGCAGCAGGTGCCTTCTCCCTTCCATCGTTCCACGAACCCTCAGGGCCAAAAATATTATGAAAGCGGGCAATTCTTATATCAAGACCATAATTTTTATGGAACGACATGTAAAGATGCTCACTGAAAAGTTTTTCCCAACCGTATTCACTATCAGGATTGGCTGGATAAGCAGAATCTTCAGCAGTCTTTGGGTTGTTAGGATCCTCTTGATTATATTTAGGGTAAATACATGCAGAAGAAGAAGAATAGAAAACCTTTTTTACATTCCTTTTATAACATGCCTCAACCATATTAAGATTTATCAAGGCTGAATTGTGCATAATATCCGCATCATTATCCCCTGTAAAAACAAATCCCGCCCCACCCATATCGGCTGCTAATTGATAGACTTCATCAAATCCTCTATCCACAATCCGGCGAACTATGTCCTGCTCTCGCAAATCACCAATAACAAAATCATCTGCCTGAGTTGGTGCATAAGGCGGGTATTTCAAATCCACACCGCGCACCCAGTAGCCTTCTTTTTTTAATCGCTTTACCAAATGTGCGCCAATAAAACCACCGGCACCGCAGACAAGAGCTGTTTTCATGTACATCTCCTAATCCTTTTTGTAAGACAGACTTAATTTCAACATTATAGTTTTTAATATGGACTTTATCACCAAAGTTATAAATCTCGTCAGGTTTTATCCTTTATAGATGCCGGTTTAAATTACTGGAATCGGTCAAATCGCCATAGTAAAGGAATACACTCTTATCCATGACGCCATCACTCCAGAAATGATCTATTCTTCCAGTGTTGAAAGAACTGCTCCGCCGTATAATGCCGTGAACTTCATATCCTTTTTCTATAAGCAACTCGGCGAGGTATGAACCGTCCTGGCCGGTAATGCCTGTTATGAGGGCTTTCTTCACTGCAATACCTCCAAATTACAAGTCAAAAGGGAAAAGTAAAAAGTTAAAGCGCGTAATGCATCGTGCATAAAGCGTAGGGCGAAGTCCTATGTCCAAAGTCCGAGGTTCGAAGTCCATTGTCCGAATTATAAGGTACAGAGTGCGTAGAGAGTGATCAGGAACAAAATTCAGGAACCAGGAAAAAATAATCGAAATCCTCATTCCTCGTTCCTTGAAGTTCTATTTATGTTTACATATTCCGGATCGCTAATTCGCACCATTTCTGAGCTTTTTTATTTCCTTAACTATTTCTTCAATTGTAGTATCCTTAAACAACTCCTTTCGCTCCTTGGTATAATCCCCCTCACCTGGTTCATAAAGTAGAATGAATTTCGTTGCCCCAGAATAACCCAACTCTTTTGTCAAGGCCGCCCAGCCTTTAATTTTTATTTCTGGTAAGGTAGCTCCCATATTAATTCACCTCCAGTCCGATAAATTCTACTAATGCTACAAGATTAACCTTTATTAGGCTTTTATATTTCCTATAAAGTCTTATAATATCATCATCGCAAGTAATGAAATAATCTACGCCCGCTTTCTCAGCCAAGGCTATATGCAACGCATCCATGTCAGAAAAACCTAATCCCTTCAGGAATCTTGTCCTTTTCATGTCTGAGTTGTCAATCTCGACAAATTCTTGAGCTAAATGAAAATAAGAAGCGACCCGAGTCTTTCTTTGCTCATTTGGATTTTTGCTATTTTCATATACTAGAGCCTCCGAAACCACAAGGATATGTGCACCCTTTTCTATCTTTTCTAATATATAGATAAAGATGCTTGTCTCTAACGCTATTCTCTTCTGTCCTTGGTAATCAAATGGTCTGTTATACACACAAAGGTCAATGTAGAGTTTAATCGTCTTCACAAAAAAATCTGTTCTCCTCCTGAAAAGTATATTTCATAGTTCTAATTATAACATGCCTCAACCATGTTAAGATTTATCAAGGCTGAATTGTGCATAATATCCGCATCATTATCGCCAGTGAACCCCGTTAGAAGGACAGAGCATTAAACTCAGCCCTTCTTAGAAGGAATATAATATTATCTTTACCATCTCCGCTATGAATGGCGGGGCTTTCTAACGGGGTAAAAACAAACCCTGCACCACCCATGTCAGCGGCTAATTGATTCAGGGGGTGGGATAAAATAAGTTCCTGTTCCAATTTAATAAGTTTCTATT
>CAZPNF010000278.1:0-3596 GCA_964587715.1 uncultured bacterium
TCGGAGTTTAAGTCTAACTTTACAAACGAATCATTCTGTAATGTTGTGAAGAAAGCCAGAGAATACATTTTTGCAGGTGACATCTTTCAGGTAGTTCTTTCCCAGAGGTTTAAATTTCACATTGACGGCGATTCATTCACTGTGTATCAGAAGCTTAGAGCAACAAATCCCTCCCCTTACATGTATTTTTTGAAATTCGATGATCTTTCTGTTCTTGGATCATCACCTGAGACTCTTGTTAAACTGACCGATAACTTAGTAGTTATAAGACCTTTAGCAGGAACACGTCCGCGAGGGAAAACAGAGGAAGAGGACGCTCTCCTTGCAGCAGAACTTGCTGCCGATGAAAAAGAGCGAGCAGAACACGTCATGTTAGTCGACCTTGCAAGAAACGATATAGGCCGGGTTTGTGAGAAGGGAACTGTTAAGGTTACAGAACTCTTTGGAATCGAGAAGTATTCCAAAGTAATGCATTTAGTTTCTAATGTAGTGGGTCGGCTGGAGAAAGGTAAAGATGCTTTTCATCTTGTGAGTTCTGCATTTCCTGCTGGTACTGTCTCAGGGGCTCCGAAAATCAGAGCAATGGAAATTATAGATGAGCTTGAACCTGTGAAAAGAGGAATTTATGCCGGAGCTATAGGCTATTTTGCTTTTTCAGGTAATATGGACATCTGTATAGCAATCAGGATGATTTTGATAAAGAATAAAATAGGAATTATTCAGGCAGGAGCAGGAATAGTAGCTGATTCTGATCCTGAGAAAGAGTATCGGGAAACTTTGAAAAAGGCAAAAGCACTGCTTAATGTTTTTAAGAGAGGGAAAGAGGTGAAATGATATGTGTTATAGATAATTACGATTCATTTGTCTACAATCTTGTTCAATACATTGGGGAAATGGGAGAGGAAGTGATTGTTTACAGAAATGATAAAATCTCAGTTGATGAAATAAGAGATTTATCCCCCTCAGCCATTGTTCTTTCTCCAGGACCGCTGACACCTAAGGAAGCAGGCATCTCTGTTGAATTGACAAAATTACTTGGAAAAGAAATTCCCATTCTTGGTGTTTGCCTTGGGCATCAGTCCATAGCCGCGGCATTTGGGGGAAAAGTAATAAGAGCGGATAAAGTAGTTCATGGGAAAACTTCTCTGATACATCACGATGGAAAGACCTTGTTCAAAGGATTGGAGAACCCTTTTTCAGCAACCCGGTATCACTCCTTAGTTGTTGAGAGGCAAAGTCTACCTGATTGTTTTGAGATCAGCGCATGGACTGATGATGGAATAATTATGGGGCTGAGGCACAAAGAATTTAGAGTAGAAGGAGTGCAGTTTCATCCGGAATCCATATTAACAAAGAGCGGGAGAAAACTGCTGGGTAATTTTCTGAAAGTTGGTTCTTACGCACATCCAATCAAAAGTAGAGACGCATGATTATGTGTCTCTACAATCACCCCTCCCCACTGACCAAGTTCCCGCCTTTAAACCGTTGGCGGACAGGCAACCACACGTTGCACTCAGACTTCTATGATCTTCACTCTCGTTCCTAAACTGAAGTTTGGGAACGAGAGTTCATTTTGTCTTAAAGTTGGGTGCAACTCTTGTTCGTTAGCGCCAAAAATACAATAATACAAGTCTATTGCTCGTCTACCGTCTTATTTGGTCCATAATTTTTCGCACTTTCTCCAGTCTCTCGCCTATGATTTTGTCTGCTTGATTCTCCCAGTGAGGATATGGAGCAAAAAGAGCAAACAGAAAACGTTCCATTGAGGTATATGAAAGTTTTAAATCATTACTGTAATCTCCTCCCATTCTTAACCTAAAGTAATGCTCTTTATTATGAATTTCTTTTCCAAATAGATCTTTATGTTCTTTTTGAGCTATATGACTTTCCCATTGGAATGATTCATCATAACAAGTGTTCAGTTTTTGAACCATTTTTGGAATCTCGTCATCAGAATAATACTTTCTCATGTACTGCTTGGACATTATCTCCTCTTTTCCATTGTTTCTAGCCTAACACTCGAAATCAGCGGCGCGTTAGCGTCCGCTGGATTGATTTGTTGAACTAAGCCCCGCCCTCGGCGGGGCAGTTTATCTTAGAGTTGAACCTTCCTGCAATACCGCAGTTTTTCAGTCTTGCTTTTTATTTTCAGTCATCGTAGAATAGTTTGTCAACTTTAACCTTAACAAAGGAGGTCTACGATGACTGATCTATTTACACGTTTCAGAGAAGACTTACAGCTCAAAGGCATGTCCAATACCACCATGTCAGTATTTCCTCTATAACAAAAATATAAGAAAATGGTCCAGAACTGCAAGTACTATTGCGCTCTGCGGCATCAAGCTTTTTTACACGCTGACCTTAAGACAAGAAGTTCGAAATATTCTTAATCGCGTTCAGTTTAAACATCACAGAGCATGCCTTAAAATCATCTACTCTCTCGGTCTGCTCATCGATGAAGGAACACATCTTTGCCCCGTGAGATAACATAACATCTCAATATAATACACAAATTGGAACTTTATTATCTTACGGGGTAAAGGTATCGGACATTGACTCTGACCGAATGTTTGTCCATATTCATCGAGGCAAAGGGAACAAAGACCGATATATCCCGTTACCGAAACGGACATTAGATATCCTTATTTTCCTGATATTGGGAAAAAGTAAGGGAGAATAGTGAACTTATAAACTAATATGTTAGCGGTTTAAAAAAAGTGTTGACATTACTGATAAAATATTCTATATTCTGGTTAGACTAGTCAGGAGGAAAATATGAAGAATATTTGGCAATTACAAGAAGCAAAAGCAAAATTTAGTAAAGTGATTAATGAGGCAGTTCAACATGGCCCTCAAATAATTACTAAACACGGAGTTGAAACAGCTTTACTCATTTCAATAAATGACTATAAAAAGATAAATAAAAAAGAATCAAAAATATCCCAATTTTTCCGTAATTCACCTTTAAGTAATTTGAAATTAGATCTCGAACGTTCTAAAGATATTCCTAGAGAAATTGAATTATGAATTACATTCTCGACACCTGTGTTATTTCAGAACTAATTAAAAACGCACGCGAACAAAAAGTTGTAAATTGGATTGATAATATTGAAGAAGATAAATTGTATCTTTCCGTGATTACAATTGGTGAATTAGAAAAGGGAATATCAAAATTAAAGTCATCAAAACGGAAAGTTACGATCACAGAGTGGTTGCATGAAGACTTATTAATCCGATTTAGTAACAGGATACTTGCCTTAGATATCGACATATTATTACAATGGGGTAAATTGACGGCTTCTCTCGAAAGTAAAGGTATTAAAATGCCAACGATAGATTCTTTAATTGCAGCGACTGCTAAAAAATATAGTTTTTGTCTTGTGACTAGAAATGAACGAGATTTTCAAAACTGTGATATACAGATATTAAATCCGTGGAAATTAATCCGCTAACAAACAAGAGTTGCACCAGACTTTAAGACAAAATATTCATGAGCCTTCAAATCCGGATCACTTAGCAGATAGAGGAATAAAAGATCAGAAAAGTCTGAGTGCAACGTGTGGTTGCCTGTCCGCCAACGGTTTAAAGGCGGGAAC
>CAZPNF010000279.1:0-3589 GCA_964587715.1 uncultured bacterium
GTTGAAAAATATCCTTTTATTTCCTGTTGTATTTTTTAGCCAAAAATATGAGTTTCTTTTGCAAAATGGTCAGCAACCAAAAAACTATTTAAATTTTGCATTCATCCCGAATTAACGGATAAGCAACGTTCCGTACGCAAATCACATTCTATTTCGATGACCGAGAATAGCTATAAATCGGTCCCTTATCCGTTAATTCGGGATTCATTTTGATTTTTCCTTTTTGATTTTTACATTTGTCACCTGCTACTTATTTGAGTGCTGAGAAAAAGAGAAGTACGCATTAATCGTATGAACCACAAAAACACTCCTTGTTGTCTCCTTCAAGGGGAGGAGAACTGTTCCTTTTTGGGAGAGGAGAATCCTTCCTTTCCGTGGGTAGTGGACTTCTCCCTTAAGGCCTGTTTGGCTCCAATGGAGAAGATATAGGTGGGTGTTGGTCCGGAATGCATCCCCTTTTTATGGGATGCATTTATGCTTTCCTGAGCTTACCGAAGGGTTCGGTATGAGGTAAGTATAAGGATTTTGATCTTCCTCATGTTGAAGACAAACACCATTTATTCTTCTTACTTCCAGACGCCATCGGGATTAAGGTTTTTATGCTCTGCAAACTACAAAGCTTAACCATTCGCCTCTGGATTTTGTTCCAATGGTCTGGTAACCGTAAGCAGAAAAGGTTTCTTCCATCTCTTTTTTATCTGTTGTAAGAAAACCTGGGAAAAGTAATCTGCTGGTGGGAAATGTGTATTCCCTCAATTCCGGAAGAAGATTTGTTATGGTAGCGCGGTCAATGTTAGCCAGAACCAGATCGAACTTTTCTGATCCACAGCATCTCTATCAATTTCAACTCCGAGAACCCTGGATGCTCCGAGTTTGGCTCCGGCTATTGCAAGGATACCTGATCCTGTACCAATATCAAGAATGGTTTCGGACGAATGCAGATAAATTTCTAAAAGTTCCAGCAATAGCTGGGTGGTTTCGTGTGTACCAGTACCTGAATGGGTTTAAAATTCTTTTTCCAGTTACGATTCCAATCCCCGGATGGAATTCTCCTGTATATCGGGTTCCCTGTTCAAAAAGAAAATTTGCGAGAGCCTCAAAGGATTCTAAAGCTGCGGGAATAGTTACTTCTATCCAGAACATTGGTCTATTCATAGATCAGATGAAGAAGAACCGTTCCCACTGTCCAGAGACTTTCAGGGTTGCATTTATCTTCGGTATCCTGGAGAGTATGCCAGTATGGGTAATCAAAATCAATGATGTCTACAGCAGGGATGCCAACTTTTAGCAGTTCTAAATGGTCATCTATGATTTCGTATCCTACTAATGGGTCGAATGAGGATAAGTTCAGTTCCTGTGCTTTTCTCCATATTTTTTGTACCAATTCTGGTGCATACCTCTGGGAATTTGCTTCAACAGGTATGTGAAGGTCCCTATCACCTATCATGTCGAGTAGAATACCATACTGGGGATTGTAGTTGGTTCCCTTGTTTTTTGCAAAGTATCTCGAACCCACACACCATGTTTCATCTCTACCTTCTACACCAGAATCTTCGCCGTCGAATAGTACAATGTCCACTCCAACAGGAGGAGGATACTGTTTCATAATCCTTGCAATTTCGAGTAGAACAGTCACACCTGAGGCTCCGTCATTTGCTCCAAGTATTGGTTTATTTCTATTTTTTGGATCAGGATCGTGGTCAGCCCAGGGTCGAGTATCCCAGTGAGCAGAGAGGAGAATACGTTTGTCCTGTTTTCCAAAGGAAGCAATGATATTAGTTAACATGTATGTTTTATGGTTTTTGAAGTTCGTAAAGATAAAAGGCTGTTTAACAACAGTATCTGCAGTTTGTCCGAATTCTTTTACAAGAAAGCTGAGACATTTTCTATGTCCTTGTGAGCCAGGGTTTCTCGGTCCAAAACTACACTGCGTTTTAAGATAACCGAATGCCCGAATTTTGTTGAATTGGGGAACCTGGCTCCTGGAGCAGGAGGTGATGAGAAGACCTGCGAATAGAATTTTTAAGAAGTAAATTTGCTTAAATTTTTTCATGATTTTGTCCCTGGATTAATTGTTCCTACACTTTTAATAATATAGAGAAAAACAATCAGTTTGTCAACTTTCCTGTGAGAGAAAATTATTTCTCTTGACTTTGAAGGAGTGATTTGGTTATTTTGAAGTCGAGTCTTGTGTGTTTATCTAAAAATTATTTAACAGAGAAATGGAGTAATATTGACCTACCGTGAAGCTGCAGCCTACCTTTTTAGCCGCCGACAAAAAGGAATGAAGTTAGGTCTGGACCAGATTCAAAATCTTCTTGAAAGGCTGGGCCATCCTGAAAGAAGGTTCCATTCGATTCACATTGCCGGAACCAATGGCAAAGGGTCCACTGCTGCTATTTTAGAATCAATCTTGAGAGAAGCTGGTTATAAGACTGGCCTTTATACTTCTCCTCATCTTATTGATATGCGCGAACGAATAAAGATTTCCGGGAAGCCCATTGATGAGAAGAAGGTAGCAGAGATTCTCGAAACTTTGATTCCTCATGTGGAAACTACAGGTGCTTCCTTTTTTGAAACACTTACTGCTATGGCTTTTCTCTATTTTGCAGAGGAGAAGGTGGATGTTGCTGTCCTCGAAACAGGTCTTGGTGGACGTCTTGATGCCACAAATGTTGTCGTGCCACTGCTTACAATAATTACTGAAATTGGTCTGGATCACACGCGAATACTGGGGAAGAATCTAAAATCCATTACCTACGAGAAAGCAGGAATTCTAAAACCAGGGGTTGCCTGTATAGTTGGTGCGGGGAATCAAAAGGTAAGAAGGTATCTTGCCGAACTTGCCGCGGAGAGAAATGTTCCTCTCATTTTTTCCAGAGAAGCAGTTAAGCTTTCTCGTATCAAGCTTTCTGAAGATGGGAATAGGTTTGATGCTACTGTAGAAAATAATACTTACAGAGATCTTACTCTGAAACTTCTCGGCCAGTATCAAATTGAAAATAGCATTCTGGCACTCCTCACAGTAGAAGAGTTAAAGAGCCAGGGCTGGACAATTTCAGATAAATCTGTTCGGCAGGGAATGGAGAAAGTAGTCTGGAGGGGGCGTTTAGAACTGCTTCAGAGAAATCCTAAACTTTTAGTGGATTCGGCTCATAACCCTATGGGCATAAGTAATTTAGTCAGAGCAGTAAAAACAATTTTTCAATACGAGAAGTTAATACTTGTTTTCGGCGTGCTGGAAGACAAAGACTATCGGAAAATGTTTCAAAAGATTGCTCCTCTCGCGGAAAAGATTGTCCTCACAAAACCTCTGAGCGACAGGGCACTGGAACCAGAGAAGCTGCTGGATATGTATCCTGAATGGAGTGGTAAAATCGAAGTAATCCCTGATATTAAGACAGCATGGAAAAGGGCGGTGAGTTCTGCAAAGAGGAATGACATGGTTTGTGGAGCAGGTTCGATATATTTTATCGGTGAAGTTTTGCGGTTGCGGAAAAAAGGTCGCTTTTTTGGGCAGCTTTAGAATCTGATTGGACTAAAGGAGAAGACATTATCCCGGGGTTGGGTGGGAATCCTTTGTCCTTTT
>CAZPNF010000280.1:0-3575 GCA_964587715.1 uncultured bacterium
GGGGGTTTCTCTTCGATGATGGCTGTTCTCCCTGGATCAAATTGTCCACTTGCCATGAAATTTAAAATAGTTTCTTTACCTTTAACAGCAAGAACTTTTTTAGGGAAGAAAACCCTCGGGGAAAAACCTTTATATTCAAATACACCGGTGGTACCGCGATACTCTGGAGGAGAAACAAGCCTTAATGTTGTATCCGGTAAGGAGTAGGGAGTAAGGATGTATCGGACATTCATCAACTTTAGAAAAACCTGTTGAGCTTTTAACTCTCTTGCCGAAACTTCTGAAGGATCTTTCCATACATAACGTCCTTCTTCTATTTTTAGATATTTTTTTAAGAACCCGTTTGGCATGTTGAAAGCGTCCATAAACTCCTGATAGATGCGAACCTTGGCAGCCTGGTATCCTGAAACGCTCTGTATTTTATGGTACATGTACCAGTTAGGCGTTCTCTGGTCTCCTACAGACAGAATTCGGAAAAGGCCGTCTCTCGATTTCAAATATTTAACTTCAGGTGTTTCTGCGAAGTAAGTTTTTTCCTCGGCCCTGGGCTTTGGTTTAACAAATTTTTGATCCACTATCCATAAATCAACAACTAAAACTGTCATTAGTAAAAGGGGAAGAAGCCTACGATTCATTTTTCCTTTTAGTGCTGCGAGAATAGCTCCAGCAGAGATTCCAAAATAGATGAGAGCTTTAAAACCATCTAATAATGTTTTATTGTAAGCTGCAAAACGAGCCTGGCCAGCTTTTGAAGCCCATCCAAGATAGGCACTTTTTCCCAGAAGAAGGATGAGGAAAAGAATCCCCACCACACTGCCGAATGCGAGTAAATATTGTTTCACTTTTTTGAGCTCTTTTTCCTTTGTGTTACCGTGAAGATCGATTATACCCTGAAGTCCGTATGCCGCTAAGATTACCATGGAAAATTCAAAGAGAATCTGGATCATTTTAGGTGCACGGAACTTATTGAAGAACGGGAGGAATTTAAACATTGGTCCGTATAAAATCGGGAAATATTTACCAAAGGATATTACAAGCGTTATAATTGCCAGGATAGCAAAGAACCAGGTAGTCCGATTCCGTTTCAGGAGTAGAGCCAATCCCGCTAAGAGAAAAGTAACAAGGCCAAAGTAGAGAGGGAAATCTGTAAATGGCATTGGTCCCCAGTAAGTTTGTTCCCCAAAACCCATGAAGGAAGGGATGAAATAAGTAAGGATTTCTGATGGGGGGAAAGACCAGTTTGTTGCATAATTATACGCCAGTCCTCCGGCAGCTCCTCTGATAGAATAGTGGGAATATTGCCAGACAGACAGGTTAAGCACTGAGGAAACAAGGACTCCCATTAGAAGAGCTCCCAGTAATAAACCTGTTCCCCCAAGTACTTTTCTCCAATTCTTTTTGTCCCGAAATGCTAAAATAGCCCAATATATAAAATAGATTCCAATCATAAACTCCGTGTAAAAACATATCTGCACATGGGCTCTCAAAAGCTGAAGACCAACGGCCAGACCTGTGAGGCTGAAAAAAAGAAGATTTTGCTTTTCCAGAAGGCGATCTACCAGTAAAAAGAGTAGGGGGATTAAGACCGCTGATAAAAGTTTTGTGTTGTGACCAAAAGCTGCATAGGCAATAACCTGCGGCATAAATACCATGGCTATGCTTGAGAAAAGAGCCACGCCTGGTGAAAGTTTTTTTGTTCTGAGGAACAGGTAAACAAAACCTCCAAGCAAGAAATAATTTACAAAGATTCTTGTAAAATCTGTCAGAGGGATAACTAATTTGAGAATCCAGATGATTCCATAAGCTATGTTTCCTACTACATCCACGTAAGGCGCTCGGGAGAGGCTGGCAAAAGAAGGCATTCCACCAAAGATGTAAGGATTCCACAGAGGATATATCCCTCTACTCAATGCATCACGAACAAAAGGTCCAAAACTTCTCGATGCAATTGCATCCGGAGGTAGAAGTGTTTTATTGGTAAACATTACAGAGTTGAAAAAAATTAACAATAGAATTAGAAGAATCCCAAAGCATATCCAGTTAGGATGAGTATCCCATAATGTTTTTTTGTTTGGACTAATTGAAACTTCTTGTTTTTTATGCGTTCCTTTTTTTGATTTACTGTGTTTTTTTGAATGTTTTGTCATAATCTGACCTCCGTAGTATCAAATTTATTTTTTATACCCAGGGACAAATTTTGTGAAAACCTTCTTTGATTTTCGTTATTTCAATCTTCTCGTAGAAGTTTAAGGGGTACAACAAAAATGGAAAAGAGATAAGCAGCCCTAGTTCTAAAACCAATCTCATCCATAAATCCATATTCAATGTGAGGGTAGATAAGAGATATAACACCAGTGATAAAATGAGCATTTTAAATATCTTTAGATTTTCGTAAGGAATTTGGTAAAAACGATTTGCTATGAAATAGGTGGCGAGATAAAGAGCCATAAAAGAGAGAACCGTTGCAACTGCTGCACCAATCATTTTATATTTGGGAATAAGGAGAAAATTCAATCCAATATTTAGAATCATGGCTCCGACAGTGTTGTAGGCAACATAATTCGTTTTTCTTTTTAAATACAAACTCAGATTTACAACAGATTTTGCGCCGCTAAATATGTATGCAAGAATAATATAAGGCACAACCTGGTAGGCAGTCCAATAATCAGGATTTAGGGCAAGCACTTTAATGATTTCTTTACTAAAGAATGCCAAGCCAAGCCCGGTCCAGAATAAAACAAACACGAAATAGGTCAACATCTTACTATAATATCTTTTATCGCCTTCTTGTCCGTACATTTTATAGGCAATTGGTAGAAAACTTAGAGAAAAAGATTGTATGAAAAATACATTCAAGATACCAGCAATTTTATAACCAAGGCTGTAAAGACCAACTTCCTTGTAATCAACTAAAAGCTTTAGAATGTATCTATCTCCCATATTAAGAAACATTCCAGCAAGAGAAGTAAATATCAATGGAAATCCAAAGGTAAGTGTTACTTTTAGAATTTTAGAATCAAATTTTGGAATCATTTCGGAAATCATATTTGGGAATAAGATGATAAAGAGGATGCCATCACCTATCAGGTATGAATACAGGATTCCTCTTACACCTATTTTTGCAAAAGCAACAAAATAAATATTGAACCCTAAAATAATGGCTATTTTAATTATATTTGCAGTTGCATAAAATACAGATTTTTCTTTGGCACGCAATACGCTAAGAAATAAGTTATTTATAATTCTCAAGAATATAATATAAAAACAAAGTCTAAAATAGATAGCAAATTCTGCTGGCTTGGAAAATAATGAAGATAGTTTTGATGCAGAGGATTGACCAATTAGATTAAATAACAAACCAATACTAAATAAAAAAAGAAATAAGGTAAATAAAGTTGACTTTCTCTTTTTCTTATATTCTTCCAAGTCGTAGAATCTCAAAAAAGCAGGTGATTGACCCAAAATCAATACTTGGGTCAGAATCATTATCGTGACTTCCAGGATTCCAAGTACTCCATATTCAGCGACTGTTATATGCGTTGTATATAATGGTAGAAGGACAATGCCGATTAGTT
>CAZPNF010000281.1:0-3548 GCA_964587715.1 uncultured bacterium
TGCAAATGGTTTCTCCCATTGTTTGTTGCTAATTTATACTCGATGCCATTCAGCGTAAATCTTCCCTTTGCAATACGATTTGCATACCTGCCTACGGTCGCACCAAAATAGGCGTTCCCCTTTACATATTCCTCAAACGTGTCATAACCAAGAGCAACATCAGCAAATTTACCATTTCGATCTGGACCTTCAAGCGAAATAACAGTGGCGCCGTACGTCATAATCCGAGTTTCAATACCATTATTGTTCGTAAGAACATACAAATTAATTTCTCTCCCGCCAGAAGTTTTACCGAATACCTCTTTTTGAATATTCATTTTTGTTTTCCCCTTTGATCGCACCAAATCAGTTTTCGCCTCATGTTGACGCTGGCAAACACAAAACATCAGGGTTAAAAATAAAACTCCCAAATAAAAAAACCTATTACCTTTTCTCATGGTAAACTTCTCCTCATGTTATTTCTCTAAATGCTTTTAGAAAAACTTTACGCATCTTTACTCCCTGAATCTCACCAGAAACACCATCAAGCGCTTTAAAATCATAAGCTCGACCTTTCTTAAAATAACCTACCCAGAAGGGATAAAAAATCTGACTTCCTTCGCTTATTTCTTTGAGAGTCGATGCCGCACGACTTTCCACGAGCAGCCACTTGTATTCTTTAACAGCCTTTTCCATGGCATTTTCAAAGGACAATAAGAAATCACAACAGGGATGAAAATCAGTATCTTTTTCAAACTTCAAATTCTCCCCCACAAAAAAAACTACATTTCCAAGTAAGCCATCCATAGCAATAGAAACCTTACGTTCTCTACCATCTCCCGATAGTATAAAATGAAACAAATAGTACGGCAAATAGAGAAGCTCAATGCGTTTCGGTAGATTCTTTTTTCTTATAATTTTTGATAAAAAAGATTTTCTATAGGAAAAAATCTCTAGAGCTTTCTTTTGTGAAATTTCAGGAATCACATACATTGTTTACAATTCATTGGTTTAATGCTCTTTTCCTTTTATTTGCGCGACCTTTAATAACACAGGCCAATCCTATACCAAGGAGCAACAAACCGGCAATAATATTCGTTACTATACCGTGCAGTCGCGGCACCTGGGGTGTTGCTTTCACAAAAAAAGTTGCAAAAAGAACAATAACTCCAAACACCACCCAGAAAATCCCGATAATCTCCAATGGTTGAAAAACCTTTTTCGTCGGTTGTTTATCAGAAGCCATTTCGTCCTCCATGCTGATTTAGAAGCTCAAATATATAATTATTTGAATTATCATAAGAATTGAAGCCCATATTCTTAAATCTCGCCATTTGTGTTTGTCAGGCGCTCCTAAAAAGACGAAACTTTTTGGACGAAACCAGACCCAGATTATAACACCAACAAAGGTTGTTACGGCGAAGATCTTTCCCCATAGTAAAGGTATACTTGCCAACCAATCAGCCATTATTCACCTCCCTCAGCTCTTTTAGTCAGAACATCCTGTATTTTTTTATCCTTCATGACTAAGCCATAAACCAGTCCTTCCAATTTTTCAATAGGCTCTGGTCGTGTAAGTAGACTAACAATAATGTTAATGACAATTGCACCCACAAAAGACCACCACGCAACATAGAGAAAATTCCAGTGAAGACTGGCAAAAAGAAAAGTGGAAATACCAACACCTCCCAACAGTCCGAACAATCCGCCCCATTGAGTTGCCCTCTTCCAGTATATACCAAGAAGAGTAATAGCAAATGTCGGCCCCTGAAAGATAGAAAGAAGGGTTTGCATGGCAACGTAGATACCAGGAAATTTTTTTGTGACAGGAGCAAACAAGATTCCCCAGAGAACAAAGGCAAGCGTTAATATCCTGCCTACCTTAAGATAATGTTTATTTGAAGCATTCTTTACAAAAAAACGCTGATAGATGTCCCTGGTCCAGAGTGTAGCCGCTGAGTTCAACGTAGAGTCTACGCTTGAGATCAGGGCCGCTATAAATGCTGCAAACGCCAGTCCTGCCAGTCCTGTTGGTAAAAGATTTTTTATCAACCAGGGAAATGCTTTATCCATGTCGGGTCCAACAAGATTGGGATTAAGAGAAAGAGCCAGAAGTCCCGGCAAAACAACAAGAACAGGAATAAACATTTTAGGAAAAGCAGCGAATAACATACCTGCTTTGGCATCCCATTCACTCCGCGCACCTAACGTCCTTTGAATAATAGCCTGATGGCAGCCCCACCACGCGGGGGAAAGGACAAAAGCCAAGCCGAAAATCATGCCCAGCCAAGGATAAGTAGGATTACTTAAGGGGAGAAACAACTTGAAGTGATCAGGATGAGCAGAAATAATTCTGCTGACCATGCCTGACCATCCACCCACAGTCCAGAGTCCCAAAACACTTAAAGCAATACCACCGATAAACATTACAAGAAGCTGCACAACATCTGTCATGGCAACTGCTGCCAGGCCTCCTGTTATGGTGTAAATTCCCACAATAGCTGCAATAACAATAATACTGAACTCGATAGGAATACCAAGGTATTCATTCAACATAAGACCGCTTGCCCAGAAGAAAACCCCTAATACACAAGCAAGAAACGAACCCCAGAGTACAGCTTCTATGACACGCACACCTACGTTGTATCTTTTGCCAAGAAATTCAGGAACAGTATAAACCCCTGCTTTCCAATAATAAGGAACAAACAGAAGAGCAGAAAGAACCATAGCCGGTATTGCACCTATCCATTCATAGTTGGCCTGCGCAATCCCGAATCGATACGCACCACCTGCTGCTCCCACGTAGTCGTAAGCACCTATGTTGGTACCTATAATGGACATACTGATTACCCACCACGGTAACATTCTACCTGCAAGGAAATAGTCTTCCTCAGTTTTGACATACTTCTTGAAGTAAACCCCAAAAATGGGAATCGCCACTAGATATGCTACAACAATAAAAAAATCAATCCCTCCAATATGCATTTGTACCTCCAGATTATAGAATTACAGGTAAGTATTAATTTATCCCGATTAATTCCTATTTCTACATCCCCTATATCCCCTCCTTCGACAATACTTCGACAAGCTCAGGACAGGCTTTCAAAGGGGGATTCCAAGATCGTTCCAGAGATAAACGAAGTGGTCTCTGGAACAATATCTCAGGAGATGGCATCCCTACCTTAGATAAAACCTCAAATGTTTGACTTACCGCTGCCCAATAAAATCCTTACGGATTCCGTCAGATTTCATTGGATTTAGGGCGTAAGCCTTTTAGGCGTTTTAACCCTGTCCAGAATTCCCTAAATGACAGAGTCAGAGGGTATCGTCCTCAGGTCTCCTGAAAAATCGGGAAACCGAAGGATCTGGAGTGGTATTAAAATCTCTTTTACCCGCCTTGAACCGGGATAGAATTAAGAGATAACAACTAGCGAGGCTTCGCCTCAAACCGACGAGAATTACACAAATGATTTTTTTTGTGTAATTAAAGTCTGGAGATTAAACATCAAAAATCAAATATTAAAATTACATATCAAAATGTAAAAATGACAGAAATTATGTATATGTCT
>CAZPNF010000282.1:0-3546 GCA_964587715.1 uncultured bacterium
TGATGTTATTCGTCTTCAAAACATTGATATTTCTCTGGGTGAAGAATCGATCAGAATAAATGTAAAATCCGCCTTTTTGCCAAGTTCCAAAGTTCAAGTTTACTTCATTGATTACAAACCTTTCTTTTTCAGACAGGGACTTTATTCCGATCCTAAAACTGGCAAAGAGTACGCTGATAACGACAAAAGATTTACTCTATTTGCCAAAGGAGTACTGAAGACTTTAGTAAAGTTACAATGGCAGCCAGATGTTATTCATTGCCATGACTGGCAATCTGCTCTCGTCCCCCTTTTCCTTAAAACCTTAAATAAAAATGATCCTTTTTTTGCGAAAACATTTTCTCTCTTTACAGTTCATAATTTTTCTTCCCAGGGTGATTTTGATTCCGACTGTGTGTCCTGTCTGGGGTTAGACAGCGACTTTGTTTTTCAAGGAAGCAGCATTGATTTTCATGGTAGATGCAATTTTCTGAAGGCTGGAATTACATCCGCTGATATTGTTAATACAGTGAGTGAAAAATATGCTGAAGAAGTTCAATCTGCTCCCGATTACGGATTTGGTATGGAAGAAGTGTTACGACAGCGCGGTGATAGTTTTTACGGTGTGGTCAACGGTATTGACTACAAAGAATGGAGTACTGAAACAGATGGTTTGATACCCGAAAAATACGATGTTAATGATATAAGTGGAAAGGGGAAGAGTAAGCATGCTCTTCTGGAAAAGTACGGGTTGCCTTTTTCTGATAATATACCAGCTGTCGCAATGATTTTGCCATCGGTTGATCAAGAAGGGGCAGATTTAATCAAGAACGCTGTTGATGAAATGATGAGCCTAAATATTTATTTCATTGTTTTGGGAAAAGGTGAAGGACCTGATTACACCTTTTTTGAGAAGGTCAGAAAAAGATATAAAAATAGAGTTGGTATTGGTCTGGATTTTGACAATTCGTTAGCTCATCTTGTCACGGCGGGTGCTGACATTATTTTGATGCCTTCTAAAGTTGAGCCCTGTGGCCTAATGCAGTTATGTGCTTTGAGATATGGAACTGTTCCTCTGGTCAGGCTAACAGGAGGACTTGCTGATACAGTTCAGCCGTTTGATCCAGATACTGAAAAAGGGACAGGATTTGTGTTTAATGATTTTGATGCCAAAGAATTTTTGATAACTTTAAAGCAAGCCCTACAGATTTTTCAAGACCAGAAAACATGGACAAAAATCATGAAAAACGGAATGCAAGAGGATTTCTCATGGGATGCTTCTGCAAGGAAATACGTTCAACTGTACGGTAAGTGTCTTTCAAAAAATAAATGAGAAATCAATGCAGGGAATAAAAATATCAGTGAATTATGTGGGAGCACGCCTGGATATCGTTCTCATTACGATTTTAGGATACGTAGATACTACAACATGTCGTGAGCTGACAAAAGTTATTCAAGATCTTACGGAACAAAAACGCTATCAAATTATTGCTGATTTAGGAGGGATTACATATGTCAGCAGTGCTGGTTGGGGTGTTTTTGTGGGGGAAATCAAAAACATCAGGGAAAGGGGAGGTGATCTGAAAATTGTTCAGATGACCTCAGAAGTTTTTGAAGTTTTTGAAATGTTGGAGTTTGATCGGATTCTAAACTATTATGATTCTATAGAAGAAGCAATTGATGAGTTTGACATCCTTCGAGGCATTGATATTACAAAAGTGGAAGATACAACAAAGAGTACCAAAAAATCTGCAGCCAATTTACAATATCCGGAATATCCGACTGTTTCTGGCAATCAAAACAAAAAAACAGAGAAATATGCGTTGCAGCCGACAGTATCTTTAAAGGATTTTCCCCTGGTAGAAAAGATCAAAAGAATTGTTATAGAAGATCCATTTTTGGGAGTTAATGGTATTCGTAAGCAGCTTAATACTGAAAAGTATGGGTTTGTTCGTGTGGGCTGGTTCCGCATGCGGTCTCTTCTTAAAAAGCTTAATTTGGAGAACAAAGAAAAGAGGTATCGTTTCTATCGTTCTAGATAAAGAAGTACAGAAATTATTTTTTATTTTGAATTGTCGTTTTCCATTTTGATTTTTACTTTTTGAATTATCTCGATTGATTGTTGCTATATAATAAGGTTTAAAGAGACGATAAATATTGCATCCGCATGACGGATGCTTTTTTAAATACCCTATAAGATAAATATGGGGTATGGAAAATGGTATGTTATTTGCATTTAAATTGGTTTGAACTATCTTAAGAAATATGAAAGGAGTTGATCTATGATTATGTCGAGAGGCAAAGTAACATATCTTGTTTTTCCATATCTTATGCTGTTATTTTTAGGTTTGTTTTATACTGAGTATTCTCTTGCTCAATCAGCAGGTAAGCCTCAATGGAGTGAATCCGCCAAGTCGTTGACTATTTTTCAACCAGGTGATGCGGTACGCATACGTGTGTGGGAACTTTACCAGGAAGAAAACAAAAATCTGAATCTCAGTGGAGACTATGCTATTAATCCTGATGGTTTTATTGTTATGCCAATTATTGGAGAAGTGAAAGTAGAAGGATTAACAGTTTATGAACTTATGCAGACTTTAGACACAAAGTTCAGAGAATATTTAAAAAATCCTTTTATTGAAGTCCGCCCGCTCATCCGGATAACTTTGCAAGGAGCTTTTAACAGGCCTGGAGCATACCTTGCAGATCCATCGAGTTCGCTGTGGAATGTGGTAGCATTGGCAGGTGGGCCAAGCGGTGACTGCGATTTAAAAAGAATGTGGGTAGAGCGAGGTGGTGAGGTAGTAATTAAAAGTGTACTGCATAGTTTTGAAAAAGGATATTCACTGGAAGAGATTGGTATAGAATCTGGAGATCAGATTCTTGCTCCTGCGAGATCCGGAATCGGTATTAATTTCTTTATAGGTATTACCAATCTCTTTGCTTCGATCGTTCTTCTCTATCTCAGATTGAAGTCGGGTCATTGGTGATAGTTTCTGGAGGAGTTGTTTATATATATAACTCAACCTTTGCAAAGATTGGCATGGACGATGGTTAACTATGCTGAATAATATAGGTTAGAGAAATTAGGAGTAGTAATGGAAGAAATTTTTGAAGAACGTATTGAAGAAAACGAAAGCATTGACTTTTCACGATATTTTAGAGTGTTGGCTCGTAGGTGGTGGTTAATTGTTATAGTTACTGCGGCAGTAGTTGTACCCTGGGCATTGTATTTAAAACGACAACCACCGATTTACGAAGCTGAAACCTGGATCAGTTTTGAGAATTTGAGCGGACCGACTCCCGAGAATTTAGTTCAGAGCCGTACATTAAAGCTGAAAAGCAGAAGCCTTACAGAAGAGGTTACAGCAGAACTGGGCCTTACACTTGAATTATTGCAAGATAAAAATAGACCTTTTCTTGAACGTCAGGATGTTTTTAAAAAGTTTTCCACATCAAAGAATCCTGTCTCAGGTACTTATACACTTCATTTTTATCCTTCTGGCTATTGTTCGATCTACTTTGAATCCGAATACTTGGATAGTTTAGAAGTGGAAAAATTTATTG
>CAZPNF010000283.1:0-3540 GCA_964587715.1 uncultured bacterium
TCTTTCAAATCATTCCCAAAAAATACAACACGTTTCCGATCCTTAACGTCCAGATCATCTATCCATCGTCCTCCTGGTTGCGGCCAGATATTCCGCATCGGCCCGTATCCCGGAATAATACCTGTGATATTAGGTTTGTTCATTCTACTGCCCACCCGAACCGGGATTTCCCACGTGCTGTATTCAGGACTAACAGATGCTATCCCTCTTATTTCCCTTTTAAGCAAGAAAGCATCTTCTTCAGAAAAGTGAATATATCGATCACGGGCAAAACCTTTATACGAAATGCTGGTTCGTCCAGGAAACATGATTACAATTCCTTCACCAATACCGTGCATGCTTTTACTCATAGAACCTTTTACTCCAACTCCAAAAGCAAGCAGCACAACAATTGTTACCGTTCCCCAGATTATGCCAAACATTGTCATAAGAGTGCGTGATTTGTACTGGCGGAGGTAGTAAAAAATTTCACGGACATTATCAGGGAAATTGCCCATCCATAAACCCCATAGTATTACTAACCAAACTTTTGTAAAAATGCCGAAATTGTAATATATTTGTTGGAATTTTGTAAATAATTTACCTGAAAATTACAAGTCAAAATTCAAATAGCAAAATCACAAATAAAAATGTAAAATCCCCTTTCAATAAAAGCCTTCTGGATACATCATTTTTGGATAGGTCATCTAAGAGTTCTATAAGCTCAGTATAAAATTGTAAAGCCTCTTTCTGAATTTTGATTTGTACCATCAGAACATTACGATACATAAAAGCATCGCACATTTTTAAATTTTGATTTGTCATTTTCCATCCTTCGGCCCTGCTCAGGACAAGCTTTGATATTTGATTTTTACATTTTCAATGGCTTGTCGTTTCACCGCACTATATTATTTCTTTAACTTTTTTCTCCAGCACTTCCTGCCCTTGTTTCAAGCCTGAAATTACTTCGATATTGATGGCATCACTTAATCCTGTTTTAATGTAAATATCTTTTGATTGATTCTTGCCCACTGGTACTTTGACAAAAGTCGAATCCTTCCGGAAAGTAACAACCCGTTCCGGGATAGCAAGAACACTATCCTTTTTCGCTATGATAATATTTGCATTGGCAGAAAATCCTGCACGAAGAACAGCTCCTCCTGCTTCATCTATGGCAATCTCAATTGGAAAAACAGTGCTGTTCTCTTCTTTTTTTGCTTTTAAAGAAATTCGAGTAACATGCCCTTTGACTTTTTTACCGGGTAAAGCACCTATTTCCAATTCTGCAGTCATTTCCTCTTTGATTCTCCCAACATCAATTTCATCTACCGTACCTCTGAAGAGTAACTTTTTCATATCAGCCATTCTTAAGAGTTCAGTACCAGCCTGATAAGATGTTAAAGGCACTACTGGGTCTCCAACATTAACAGACTTTTCAAGGATAAAGCCTGTAATGGGAGCTTTTATGACGCTCTCAATGTTAGCCTTCCCAATCGTAACTTTCCCTTTTTCTAAAAGGTCCAGCTCTTCTTTTGCCATTGTGTAGCGCAGCGCTGCTTCATCGTAATCCCTGGTAACTGTTTCAAACTCCTGCTGAGAGATGAGTCCATCATCCTTTAGTTTTTTATTGCGCTTCAGCTTTTGCTCTAAGGCTTCTAAGTTAATTTTAGCCATTTCAACATCTCGCTTGGCCTGGACCAACTCCAACGGTGTAGGATCAGGCTGCACTTCCAGCAAGGGATCGTCCTTTTTCACAAAGTCCCCGACATTTACGTACAATTTACCCACAACACCAGAAATTTTTGACTTCACAGAAATCTCGTTTAATGGTTCAATTGAACCAACTGCTAATGCTTTGTCTACAATATTTTTCCGTTCCACTTTAACAGTTTTAATACTGGTATTGCCTTTCTTAGCGGAACTTAAAAGAATGCCGAGGACAATAATCAAAATAATAACAGCAGATATTACAATAATCCATCTTTTTGCTTTACGCTTCATTAAATTTTCTCCTCTAACTTTATTAAAGTTTTTTGGAAAACATCGATCATATACAAATACGATTTTCAAGCCCAATTGTTACGAAAAAAATAGGTCTTGTTGCAAAAATTTTGCAACAAGACCTGAAAATAAATTGAAATTGTACGTTCTTACAGTGTATAAATTCCTCAGTTTAAAGAACTAACCGTCCCTGGATTGTCAAAAATCGGCCGGCTTTGTCTCCAAAATTAGGATAGTACTGGAAAAGACATCCCAATTCAAATTGTGTAGTGAAAGCCACTGGCAGGGAAAAACCAAACCCACCGATAAAACCAAGACGGATTGGTTCACCTCCGCTGGAAAAACTCGCCTGACCAATTTTTGATTCAGGATAGCAAACTCCGTATCCAAAATCTAACAAAAAAATCTTACCGTAGTATCTCCTTCCAAGAAGCTGCACATTCCAGAAAGACCAGTCGTTACCCTTCGCCGTGTAGAAAAAACGCATGGATACATCAAAATATTGCCGAAATCGGATACCAATAATTCCACCGTACCCAAAGTTGTTCTGAAAGCTATTCTTCATATCACCCAATGGGACAAAAACCCCTGCTGTAGGACCTAAGTAAACCACATTAGAACTCTTAGGTAAGGGAGGATTTGGAGGCAATCGTTTCTTTTTTTTACTCTCAGCAGCAGATGTAATTTTCTTATTATATCTGGCAGGCAATTTTATTTTCTCCACACTATCACCAATCTTCAGATCTATTTGAGGTGCCCCCTTGGGTACTACTATTTTGGCAATATTGTATCTGACAGCGGTTACCACAGCATAGGTAATGTTTTTCCAAGAACCATTTTTAAGTCGCTTCACCAGCATGAAATCACCATTTTTAATACCTCCTCCACTACCCTCACTTATCACAGCAGCTAATCCATTGGTTTTTAGCACTTGAATTCCCTGAGGGAAAACCATTGGAGTCCAGATCAAAAAAAGGAGGATCGTTAAAAAATGAACTCTCTCTTTACGAAATGAAATACCGCGATATCTTGTAATAAACATTTTATATGCCCTCCAAGCCTAAGGAAAACAAAAGTACATTGGCATATAAGATTTTGCAAATATTATACCAGCTTTATAGGTAGAAGACCACAACAACTCAAAAATGGGCCTTGTTGCAAAAAATAGTATTGACTTTTAAATAAAAACTTTGCAGGGACTCCCACCTTCTTGTGGGGTGAAGAATCTGGGGTATGGTAAAAACTCAAAAAAAGATAAAAGGCTTACGCCTTAAATCCAGGAAAATCTAGCGGAGTTAATCCGTAAGGATTTTATGGAGCAGTGGTGAGGGTGTTTTTTGAGAAAAAAAGAAAACGTAGGACAAGAGACCTGGGAGGGGAGTGGCATCGCCTTTTTGGCAGCCGAGGATTAGATTGAAGTTGAGTTAAAGATGAAGGTGAGGGCATTATTTCGCCTATGGCGAAATAGCGAAAGGGAGAAGGTAGGGTGGATGTTCTGTCTTAGCGTAGAGGAGCACGAAAGGAGTAACCCAGGCCTTCAAAAAGGCAGCTTCTTTGGCC
>CAZPNF010000284.1:0-2081 GCA_964587715.1 uncultured bacterium
CATAAGGCCAATGATATACTGTTCTTCCGATTCCATCGAAATTCCAGTAGTGAGGACATAGGAGAGTGTTATCCCCGGGTTGCCAAGTGTACGGAAGAGATCAAGTGTTTGGAAAAGAACGGTTGTCATTGCGAGGAATCCCGACTCTCTATATGAAATTTCAGAAGAAAAGTCGGGATTCATCAACATTGTAAATTCCGGAGATTCTGGCTGCCACATGATAATTATGTTTTAATAGCCTACATTCCAGTTCGACGAAGTGTTTTTTACCCTTACCGGACAAATATAATGAACTTTTGCAAATTCCCTCTTTCAAGTTTTCCAGGGACAGACTGCTTGCCTTTTTGCCGCCATCGTCAAAAGGAGAAAACAAAAAAGAACTGTGAAAATGAAAAAAGGCAGGGGAACCTGCCTTCTTTTATTCCAAGATAATATCACAAAACGATGGTAAAAGTTTTTACTGAAAAGCTTTTACTGCCTCTTCTGGAGAACCGTATGTCTCAAAAATTGTGATGAGTTTAGTAATCATAAAGAGACTCTTAACCTTCTCAGTAACACCGGAAAGTTTGAGATCCCCTTTGGCATTTTTTAGAGAAGTCAAACATCCCATCATTGCACCAAGGCCAGAACTGTTCATCCACTTGACACCAGAAAGATCAATGACAATCTTTTTCTTACCTTGTTCAATAAATTCCTTCACCTTTTCATGGACAGAAATCGTTTCAGGTCCACCCATCAGATTCCCCTTAATGCTCAATACAACCACTCCATCAAATTCTTCAGCCTTAATATTCATTCTGTCCTCCTTCTTTTTCAAATCAGAAATATACTTCTATTTAAGATAATAGATATTCTCACAAATTACAAGAGTTTTTTAAGCTAATAACGACTAAGGAGGTAACCTTTTTTAAAAAGGTTACCTCCTTAGGTTACCTCCTTAGGTTACCTTCTTTACCCTATTCCAATAGGATTCA
The DNA here is from genome assembly GCA_964587715.1 of uncultured bacterium. Taxonomy (GTDB): domain Bacteria; phylum Zhuqueibacterota; class QNDG01; order QNDG01; family DSAB01; genus CAYYPT01. The sequence goes on from CAZPNF010000284.1 coordinate 975, forward strand.
GGTATCCGGGTTTATCGTATTTCTTGTTGATTGCTTTTGCATAGGAGGTCTGGATAACAAACATCAGTCTGGAAACACCTCCCTCTGATTTTTCCAAAAGGATAAATAAGAATTCTTAAATCTTCTCACTCCCCCTTTTCATCCAGCACCTGGGAAGTGTAGATATAAATATCAGCTCCTTTCTTCCATGCATCTTTTGGCAATCCGGCTTTCTCTACACAGCAGTGTTCGAGGAACTCGATCTTGTTCCATCCCATCTCAGTTGCCACTTCAGGGAGATATGTGCCGCTCTTCATACCCTGTCGAACCCAGATGCCGTGTTTGCCCACTTCAATTTCATCAATGGAATTGATTTTCTTCAGTGCTGAAAGAATAGAAATCTTAATATCGATCTGGTCCATCTCGTCCAGAGTTACAGGATTGTACATAAAACGGTAATCCTGAGTTGCAGCAGCTACAGCCATTTGAGAAACAATCTGGTAGAGAGGAAAATCGGCTTCAAAATGACCAATACAACCTCTGAGCCTACCGTGATTCATCAGAGTAACAAAGGTACCTCGTTTGAGCAAAAGATTAGGCCCGGTCACAGAAAACTCAGGAATCTTTTCTCTTTTCAAAGCCGCGATAATACTCTGGTGAGCAATACTGAATAATTTTTTTCTCTCTTCTTTCGAAAAAGCAATTTCGTCCAACATTCTTTTCCCTCCATGAGTGACTTTTTTAAATTTGCGGTAAAATACTGCCGTACCGTATCCCACAACTCGATCCCTTTCTCCTGAAACATCACCTGAATTGGCATAAGTAAGAATCTTTGCCTTATCAGCACCGAGCTCCTTTGAAGCTAACATGACAGTAATCACGGCCTTCTCACCGCAAAGAGTACACTCCAGATTCTCTATACCTTTTCCCAAAATAGAACGACTTGAACTCAACACTTTTTTGGGACTAAAACCAGCTATTGCATCCAGAGTTTTACGATCCACCTCACATGCGTTTTTGTAATCTGGATAGTGAGACATATCAGAACTTGCCACAAAAAGAACTTTTTTATTGCGAACAGCTTTCACAATTGCATCTGCCAGCTTTTTTGAATCTCCATACGACAGC
>CAZPNF010000284.1:2091-3525 GCA_964587715.1 uncultured bacterium
ACAATAGGTACGATAGGAACCCCGGGCAACACAGTCTGGATAAACGGTATCTGTACCTCCACAGAGTGTTCGTACTGATGCACTTTTGGAATACATGAAACGAGAGTGGTAAGAGATCTGATTTTTTGGACAAGCTGAGTGTCCACAACTGCATCTCCTAAGGGAGTTCTGTACGCATCCCAATCTCCTATGGAAGCCCCTTTAAAATAAACATAGTGACTCGGACCTATAATGATAACTGCGTCGAATTTACGTCCCCAAACCAAACGATAAGCAGCGGCTGCCACCTGCCCACAGAAAACGTATCCAGCATGGGGAGTCCAGATTCCAACGATATCTCCGTTTATATCGACTTTCTTGGCATCTTTAAGAAAATCATTGACCATTTTTTGAAGCTCATCTTTTGAGCCAGGATAGAACTGGCCTGCACGCACCGGTGGGCGGACATTGCTTCTGGCAGTAATTTGACCATGGCAAAGAGAGTAAATAAAACCAATACTCAATGCTAAAAAAGAAATCACTAAAACCCGTCTCATATCATGCCTCCTGCTGATTATTTCCAGACACCTGGAATCTTCTGGCCGCAGAAACCACATTTGCCATCTACCATGTGATTCTCAAAAATCTGGTAGCCCACACGTCCAATTATAAGTTTGTGACAATTTGGACAATAAGTGTTCCCTCCAGGGTGCCCTGGAACATTCCCCACATACACGTAATGAAGACCGCCATCCAATCCTATGTTTCGGAGTGTGTCCAGAGTAGGAACTGGAGTTGGGGGAAGGTTCTTCAACTTATATTTAGGATAAAAGCGAGAGAAATGGAGGGGCACATCGGGACCCAACTCCCGCAAAATCCACTTAACCATTTCTTTAACTTTTTTCTCGTCATCGTTGAGCGTTGGAACAACGAGGTAAACAATCTCATTCCACATTCCCTGACTTTTCAACGTAACCAGAGTATCCAGCACAGGTGATAATCTGCCGCCAACTACACTGCGGTAATAGTCTTCAGTAAAAGCTTTCAAATCCACCTTGTAAGCATCGAGTACTTTACAAAGATCAAGCAGGGGTTTTTTGTTGATGAACCCGTTGGAGATAACAACACTTTTTACCCCTTCTCTTCTCCCTTTTGCAGCAACATCGTAGATAAATTCAGTGAAAATTGTTGGTTCATTGTAAGTGTAAGCAATGGACTGACAATTCCACCGTTTAGCATAATAAATGACTTCTTCCGGCGAAAAAACAACGTTGGGAATCTCCTCCGGTTTTCTTTGAGCTATCTCCCAGTTCTGGCAGAATTTACAATCCACGTTGCATCCTGCTGTAGCCACTGAGAATGCAGTACTTCCAGGGAGAAAATGAAAAAGTGGCTTTTTCTCGATGGGATCATTATAATAAGCAGCAATGCGGCCGTAGACTAAGGAATAATAGG
>CAZPNF010000285.1:0-3508 GCA_964587715.1 uncultured bacterium
CGGGGTAGTCCCCTGCAACATTATCTGCCAGACCCCTATTCCTAAATAAAGTAAGAGTTCTCGTTCATCTTGATTCAAAGTATCCCCCCCAACTGCCATTAGATAAACAAGGATAAACGGCTGTTCTCTGGACATGAGATTAACCAATTGCCGTGCTTCGTCAGGAGACATTCCCTCCATCTTTTTCCATGTTTTTTTAACAATACTTGCAGGTATGAGTTCCATTAAAATTTACTTTTAATCTTAGGCGTTGTTTAAGCTGAGAGCAGAGGCTCTCACCTACCCACTACTTGGAATTTACTCTTTAGAGTTTCGTCTAATGAAAGGCTAAAGCCTAAATTCCAAAACTTAGGAAATTTCTCTACATCGATTACTCAAATCTCCCTTTCCACTCCTTTTTTACCCATCTCCGCTCCGGGATAATTACTTCTAAAACAAGGATAAACAAGCCAATGCCCAAAAACCATTGAAACCGATCTTCAAACTGCGCAAACTGTTTTGAGGCTAATGATTTTTTCTCCATCTTTGAAATATCATCATATATTTTGTCCAGTTCCACCTCTCCAGACGAAGCTCTGTAATACTTTCCACCGGTTTCCATGGCAATCTTTTCCAGTGTGAGTTCGTCTAATTTCGTCATTACTACTTCCCCATTCCCGTCCTTCTTGAATCCTCTACGATTTCCCTTTGCGTCAGTAAGAGGAATAGGGACGCCCTGTGAAGATCCAATGCCTAGAGTATAAATCACCACTCCTTCTTTTGCTGCTGCCTTTGCCATCTCTACTGACTTTCCAACATGATCCTCTCCATCAGTAATGAGAATTAGAATTTTGTGTTTCCGCTCCTTTTCCACAAAAGAATTCATTGCCTTCTGAATTGCCTCACCAACTGCTGTTCCTGGAACCGGGATGATATCGGGCTCTATAGCATCTAAAAACATTTTTGCTGCACCGTAATCTAAGGTCAAAGGGCACTGGACAAAAGCTTTACCGGCAAATGCAATAATACCAACACGATCCCCTTGAAGTTTATCCATAAGCGAACTAATCTCATGTTTTGCCTTTTCTAATCTATTCGGTTTAATGTCTTCTGCCATCATGGAGAGAGAAACATCTACAGCAATTATAATATCCTGACCTTCCCGCTTGACAGTACGCATTTTTGTACCATACTGAGGTCGAGCCAGTGTAAGAACGAGGAAAAGAACACCTGTTATCAAAAAAGCCTCCTTTGTTATCTGGCGTTTTCGACTGACAGAACTGGATAGTTTCTCGACTAAACTCAGATTCCCAAAAAGCGCCATGGCTCTACGCTTCTGGCGAAAAGCATAAATAAAAAAAACAATAAAAATAGGAACCAATAATAACAGATAGAGAAAATTTGGAAACGCAAAACGAAACACTAAAAACTCCCTATGGTAAATACGGTTAATCACAATTTTTCGGGATTTGCTTTGGCTATCATTCTAAGCCAATGTTAGGGTAACGCAGGGGCTTCTGCCCATGCGTCTATACATCCCAATTTAGTAGAGACAGAGCCTCTGCCAAACGAACTATACCTATTTTTTGCACCAAAACACCACTCGTATTTTGAACAAGAAATAAAGATGGTCCAAACGACCCTATAGACATTCCTCCCTTCTCTATATTGATAAAAGCCGTCTTTAATCCTGGCATACGTCTGTATCTTCGGGTTAGATTGAATCCAATTGTACCACCGATAGGTGTTCCTAAAAAAAGCAGAGCAGGCCCTCTTTCTGCAATATTATTACTTGTCGCCAAAAACCCAACAAAACTTCCCAGTAAAGTAACCAAAAACGATCCCCTCTCCTCCCTGCTATTCCCAATCATACAAACACCCATTGTACTGCCAAGAATTATACCCAACCCACCACCGATAATAAGACCACCGAACCCAGCAAATTCCCCACTACTGCCAAATATTTTTGTCTCCACAAACACACCCGTACCAACCCCTAATATTCCTCCAAGAAATCCGCATGCGCCGCCGGAAAATATCTCACGAGCCATGTTCTCCACCTTAAGAGGAGGTTTACCACTGGAGATATCTCCATTTAAGAAAGTATACCCCCTAAAATAGTTTCTGGAAATATGATTACCAGACAAACTTAAGGGGATAAAGTCTGTCTCCTCTGTTTGCGATAAATTCAACAGCAGAAATCTCGATAAACGAACATGATTTTGCACAAAATAAGTATCCTGCGCCCAGAGATAATTCTCCACTTGCGAAGTATTAAGCAAAAAACAACACAACAGGAAATATTTTAACAGTCCACGAAACATAAGTCTTAAGGAATCTTCCTCAACTTTGTATTAGCAAGTCCGATCTCTCCAAGCAGCAAAAGAACAGCCCCACCGACAAAATAGTAAAACAGTTCAGAATACCTTGTATACTCCTTTACCTTGATTTTTGTTTTCTCCATTCTGTCAATTCCATGGTAAATTCCGCTTAAACTCTTCCGGTCAGTTGCTCTGAAATATTTACCGCCTGTCATCTCTGCAATCTTTTGGAGCGTTGTTTCATCAATATCAACACGCATGGGAACATATCTCTTGCCAAAAAAGGGATCATTCACTGGATAAAGTGCTGTTCCTCTTGTCCCAGCTCCAATTGTATAAATTCTGACATCAAAAGCCTGAGCCGTCTGAGCAGCAGTTATTGGATCAATTTCACCTCTGTTGTTTCTACCGTCAGTCAGCAGAATAATAACTTTTGATTTAGCTTTACTGTTCCGCAAACGGTTTACAGCGGTAGCCAGTCCCATCCCAATGGCAGTCCCATCCTCAATTATACCAACGTGGATCTGATTTAAAAAGTTGAGAAGGATTCCATAATCAATTGTCAAAGGACACTGAGTATAAGCTTCACCTGCAAACACAATCATGCCAATTCTATCGTTCTTTCTTCCCTTAATAAATTCTGCAGCGACCTGTTTTGCAGCTTCAACCCGATTTGGCCTTATATCTTCTGCCAGCATTGAACTTGAAACATCCATTGCTAAGACGATGTCAAGTCCTTGAGTTATAACTTCCTCTCCTTTAACGCCAGATTGAGGACGGGCAAATCCCAGAATAAGAAGAACCAGTACAAACATCCTCAAAACAAAAAGAACATGTCTGGCTCGCACTGAAGAAGCCCGATGAATCTCCTTTACAAAGCCCAGATGAGAAAACTGAAGTGTTGCCCCTCTACCCTTCTGCTTTTTAAAATACCATAATATGAGTAAAGGAATCACAAGCAGCAATAACAGAAATTGTGGATCAGCAAAACGAAAAAACATTTTTATTCCTGATTCTCCTCAGAAATTTCTTCCTCAACAAGTACCTTGGTTTTATCTACAATAGTATAGGCGAATTTAACGATCTCTTCATTCTCTTCATTAGAAGGAACGTGCTTTGCAAATTTTACCAGATCGCACTTATCAAAAAAATTCTTAAAGAGCTGGAAATCTTCTTCCATAACTCCTGTTTCTGATAATCGTTTCAAC
>CAZPNF010000286.1:0-3494 GCA_964587715.1 uncultured bacterium
AAAGAAAAGTACGTATCCAGTCCTTAAGATGAGAGCAGAGGCTCTCATCTACCCACCAACAAAAAGGCGATACCTCCTACCTCCCAAATAGTTCATCATGAACCTACTTTTTTCCAAAGAACCTGCCCCAACCTTAAAAGCTTTCTCAGGGATAAGCGGCTCGTCTTTTTGCTGTCACCGTTAGTGATCAACTGAACATACCCAATTCCTTCAAAAAAACACTTTCACTACAAATTCATCACATTATCCGAAGGATTTACATCGGGCACGTAATCATCTCCCAATCGAATCATTTTGACTTTTCTATCCGTTCTAATCGGTATTGTTAACTGATCCGAACCATTTTCCCAGATATTTATGGTTTTATTGATCTTACACTCACTACCGTCCTGATAAACAATTTTCAACCTGACAGGAACGAGAAGCTTTCCTTTCCTTTTAATAAGAATTCTATAAAGAGTGCCCGATTTTTTTACGCCTGAAATTGCCAGATCAGGATAACCGGAGTCAAAAAACCATGATTTCCAGAACCAATTCAGATTTCTTCCTGTAATCCTATTCATAAGAAAAAAGAAATCATACGGAGTGGGATGTTTGCGTTTCCATGTTTCTATATACTCTTTTAGCGCACTACGAAACAGCTTCTCTCCAAGCATATCTTTTAAGTAATACAAAGCCAATGCAGGCTTTGTGTAACTGACAAAATAGTAAATTCTTCCTCTCATCTGTGTGGCAAGGATCATGGTTGGCAGATTTCTCTCAGTATTCGCCCACTGGGATATTGTTCCCACATACCTGGTGAGACGATTTAGTGATGGCTCCAGCCTCTCCTGCAACTGATAAGGAATCATCGAGGCAAAGGCCTCGTCCATCCACGCATATCTTGTTTCATTGGTGAGAACATAAAATGGAAAGTAAGTATGTGTAATTTCATGTGCTGTTACATCAACTGTTCTTCCTCGCCTCTTTGAAGATGGATTGTTAACCATCATTGGATATTCCATCCCACTGGTTCCGTTTGTACCATTGAATACAGTCATTGATGGATAAGGAAATGGGACTCCCGGAAGATCGCTGGATAAATAATTGATTGCTTTCCGTGCCAGTTGATCCACTTCTCTAAAGTCCTTTGCACTGATGGGATAAACAGCTTGCACCAGAACCCTGCGATTTGTCAGAGAATCAACAATTATGCTGGAAGCATCCCATAAAAAGTGATTGCTTACAGCAAAACAAAAATCGGGCACCTGCCTGGCACGATAATGCCACAAAGAAGATCTGGAAATTTTTATGTCTGTTTCTATATCGTGGGATATTATTATATGTACAACTTTATCGGACATAAACGCTTTCTTATATCTTGACAAAAACGGATCTCTTAAAATCTCCTCTGGATGCTGCAAAATACCTGTGCTCCAGACTAAATAACCCGGAGGAACTTTTATATAAACATCATAATCCCCGATATCGTGATAAAATTCCTGCCCTCCCGCATGATTCAGTAAATCCCATCCGTATATATCATCATAGACTGCCACTTCAGGATACCACTGGCCAATAAAATAGGTAGATTTATCTTTACCTCCCATCCTCAGATTTGTAAAGACTGGAATCTGAAATTTCCATTTAACACGAATTTTTAATGAATCACTCGGCAGGAAAGAATTTTTTAATTCTAGAATAAGATGCGTCCCGTTTCGCACACGCCTTACTACCTTCTGGTCAGGAGAAAGTATCTTCAAAAAAGAAATATCAACCCCATCATGCACATCCATTGGAGAAACAGAAACATCGCGTGCACTGCCTTTTTTATATATATCCTGAAACATCTGCAGCACTATTTTTTGCAAAGTGTCGGGACTGTTGTTGAAATAGGTGATCGTCTCTTCTCCTTCAACCATCTTCTTAGATGGAAATATTTGAGCTCTGATTTTATAATCGGCCTTGTTTTGCCAGTAATTAATTCCCGGCCTGCCGTTATACGACCGTGTTTGGTTTTGATATGCCATCAAAATGGCTTTCGGAATAAAAAGCCGATTATCTTGTGGATAGGCTTCGAGAGAAATAAACATTACCAAAACCACAATTCCCAATTTGTATATTTTCTTCAACATTTTAAATACCTCCTGATGGTTTATGTTTTTAAAAAACCTTTCTGCTCTCTTGGATGAAATGTCTGGATTACTTCCCTCAGGTATTCCCTATCAAGATGAGTGTATATCTGAGTCGTGGAGATATCCACGTGCCCAAGCATTTCCTGAACAGACCGTAGGTCAGCTCCTCCCTCTAAGAGATGGGTGGCAAAAGAATGCCTCAAGGTATGAGGACTGACATTTTTTGAAATCCCTGTCTTGCGAACGTATTCTTTTAGAATCTTCCAGACAGCTACACGTGTTAACGGGCGGCCCCGCATGCTGAGGAAAAGTACATCTCCGCCGACTTTTTTTCTGGCAAGAGAAGGCCGAACTTCCCGGCGGTAACGCCTTACAAAATTAACAGCCACATCACCAACAGGTACTATCCTTTCTTTTGATCCTTTTCCAAAAACTCTGACAAAACCTTCCTCCTCCATGAGGTCTGATTGGGTCAATCCTATCAATTCTGATACCCTGACTCCTGTAGCATAGAGGAACTCAAGCATTGCTCTGTCTCTAATTCCCTTTGGTTCTGAAATATCAATCTGGTCTAAAAGAGCCTCCACTTCATGTATCTCAAGAACAACTGGAAGTTTCCTCTCCTTTTTGGGAATCTCTACATTTTCTGATGGATTCTTTTCCAGGATATCCTCTATTAAAAGGTAACGATAAAACATCCTGATAGAAGTAATATTTCTTATAATAGTAGAGCTGGCCACTCCCAACTCGCTCATCAGAACAATGAAATTTCTTACATCTTTTGTCTCACTCTGAGAAATATCTTTTATACCCCGGTCATGAAGAAAAGAAAGGTAGTGTCGAAGGTCATTCCTGTAGGCCAGATAAGTGTTATTAGAAAGCCCTTTATTCAGTAGAACGTAGTTGAGAAATCGAGTGAGAAGCGACTCGAATGTAGGATTTATTTCAGACAAAGAAAGGATTTCTCTTTCGCTCATGTCCAATCGTTGTAGACGCACCGTGCCCAGGATAAACCACAGTCTCATCGTCAAGAATCATCAATTTTTTATGTATGGACTCAAGAAGAAGTTTATCCGAAGCTCCTGGAAAATCGGAGCGTCCTATACTGTTTCTGAAAAGTGTATCTCCGACAATGGCAAAACCGTCACCGAGAAAGCTCACACTCCCCTGGGAGTGACCCGGCGTATGGATAACCATAAGCTCAGCACTGCCTATCTTTATCTTTCTACCCTCTTCCAGAAAACTGTACGGCGCTGAACAAACAAAGGGTGAATCCATATAAGAAGAAAAATTCTTATCAGGATCTTTCAGCATCTCTGCATCTGCCCTGTGGATAAGTACCTCTGCCCTTGCCCTTTCATACAGTCCGTTAACTCCTCC
>CAZPNF010000287.1:0-3490 GCA_964587715.1 uncultured bacterium
GCATACATGGACGCATTTGCCAGTTCTGGTGGTGTAATATCATTTATTGCCTGAGCTTCGACAGGTATGGGTTTGCCGATGCGCTTTCGCGATTGGGCTACTAGAATGATCATACTGTCTGTTCTGGCATTGTAGTTCCTTTTTAGATCACCAAACTCTGTTTTGCCTCTGTCTCTAAGGATTTTTACGAGGAAATGTTCATCAACAGTACTGCTGCCGTCTTTGTGGATATTGACAACAGTTTGTTTCAGAAGAATCGCTGCTCCAGCTTCGGGATAGTCACTGAATTTAGGAGCGTGACGGATAAGCTGTTTAATATCCTCATCTGTGTAAGAAGTCTGGGTAAAAATAATAGAAGGTAAAAATATACCCAGAATTGTTAAAGAAAGAGCTATTCTGTTTAATGTCTTCATTTTTTATTTCCTTTCAACTGTGAAAATATCAACCAATTTTTTCGAGGATAATTTCACCCCGTTTGGATCGCTGTGATTCCTTTAGAACCTTTTTTAATTTTAGATATTCTTCAGGTGAGTAATTCTTTTTTTTCATAGCCAGACGGCTTTTGTACTGCACGGCCGATTTCGTCTGAGGCTCTGAGACTCCCATTTTCTCGTAGCTCATGCGATATTCAACGGGTTTATATTTAACATTAACTGAATTGGGAACAGCCTTAACTCGATATCCTTTTGGTAGAATCAAGGTCTCTTCATTAAGAGTAGCCAGTGTAGTCCGAAGATTGAAGGGGTAGTGGCGTTTTGAAAGGCTGGCTGATCTCAAGAAATAACTTCCAAGAAGATCAAACACACCTGTAGATAGGGGGGATTTAACAAGGAGGTATTTACCTGCCTTGAGGGCAAAATCTTTGGATTCAAAAGAGATGTCCAGTGTTAGTGGAGTGTAGAGATCTTCTGGATCGCCTGTCTTTACTTCGGTAACCTTTGCTCCAGAATAAACCGATGATACCATATTCTGAAAAACATTTTTTAATTGTGCGGGCGGCATTGCTTTGACTATTTGTCTCAAAGCAAGATCATAAATGCCGTTTGCAGCAAGGTAGATGTGGCTGGTAACCGAGCCGTCTTCTTTCAATTCTGTAGTTGCTTTGAGACGGCCCATGTTGTCTTCTGGAGGACTGTAGGACGTTCTTGAGAGGCTGTCCCCTCTGGCAGTGAGTACAAGGGTCTCCTGGGTCGCTTCGACAGACATTAAGAGATTCATACCATTTTCTACGGTTGGATCAATGTATGTGTAGCCGCCTTCTTTTTTGGGAACAGCTGTGATACCGTGGCTCCACATAAGGTTTGGGATCTCGGAGTATTGTTCGTAACCGGCTGCTGTATAAACTACATTGGCCGGAATTCCAACTTCTCTAAGCATGGAAACCAGAAGTACAGCCACATCACGGCAGACGCCGTATTTTGTTTCGTAAGTTTTTGTGGCTGGCTTAGGATCAAAACCTGTTTTTTTGCCTAGACCAATACCCATGTAGCGGACTTTCTGAGCAACGAAGTGATAGAGGGCCTTAAGAGAATCATCCCTAGTCTTGCAGTCTTTTACCAATTGGTGGGTTTCGTTTCTCAAGGCATCGTTCATGTCAATATACTTTTGATTAAGGCGATATCCCCAGCGGGAGATGTCTCGCCAGGAAGGAATGGTTGAAGCCCAGATGCCTGGAGCGATGTTCGGAAAAGGAGCCATGGACGGTTCCTGAATAATTCTCGGCTGGTTATCCACCCACCATTTGTATGTTATTTTACCATTCTTTTCGACTTTTGAAAATTGGATTTTCCCTTCAGGATCGTTGTGACTCTTATACCGTAATGGCAGTGAGGATGGACCTGTTACAGTTATTTCGTCGTGAAGTACAGGATCAAATTCTCTGAAGAAATACATGGTGTCAAATGTACTATCCATGACTGCATGGTAGCAGGTATCCACTACAAAGTACTCGATGGCATCTCCCACTTCTAAATTGGGAAAGTTGATTACCTTTTGTCTCTGATCAGGTTCGTAGATGTTCATGGCTGCCAGTGCAGATGGTGTAATGTCAGTGATGTTTTCCTTTGGAACATTAAGAATCGTGCCGTTAGATTTAATAACCCGGGTTTTTGCAACATTAATTTTGTCGTATTTTCTGTAATAACTGAATTTTCTCTCACTGTAATCCTTTTTGCCCTGTTGGGTTAGAATCTTTCGTAAGCCGTAGGTTGTGTTGATATAGGTGCCGTCCAGATTGTAGTTGTAAACAGTTTTCATCCCGATAAGTATGGTGTTGGCATCGGGATAAGTTTTCAAATCGCCTGCTTTAGAAATTTTCTGAATAAGATCCTTTGATGCTTTTTTCTGAGCAACAGGAATGTTCTCACTATAAGCGATACGAGTAAACGTAGCAAAGAAAAACAGTGCGAACATCAAGCATAGCTCAGTCCGGAGATGTTTTTTGAGTCTCATGAGGCATGTCTCCTTTTTTAACGAAACTGTAAGTTTTTAAATCAATTTATTTAAAGATAGAAATTTTATTTTAGAAAATCAAGAGAATTCCTGGGAAATGTGATCGAAGATATTAGCAGTAGTTAACTTAAATCGTTACAGAAATCGCTGCCGCTTATCTCTGTAACGATCAGAAACGGTGTTTCTGCGATCCTGCCTCGGCGGGATATCCGAAGTCGAAGATGCGCCGTGGTGTACAATCCCCTTACGGCAACGCCGCTATACTCAGGCGCAGAGAAAGCCGTAAGAGGACTGCTTCGGTCCGGCTAACGCCGTTCCTCGCAGAGACATGATGGATGTGATTGTCATCGTGATCGAACAACGTAGATCTGTTGCTGAAACCGTTTGCTCTAATTTCCGCAACCATCGTTTACAAATCCCCCTATAATCCCCCTTTGCGAAAGGGGGATATAAAATCTCGGAGTGCATCGCCTTTATGCAATGCACCTTCCCCTTTATCGGATGCATGACAACTTTTCTAATTTTTCCTTGCTTATTTTACTGTCTTCTCTATTTTACAAAGACCTCAAAGCCTGAATCCAGAATCCAGATTAGAAACAAGGATGGATTTAATCCGTAAGGATTTCATGGAGTAGTGGGATAAAAGGGAAGGACTCCACAAAGATAAAAGGCTAACGCCTCAACTCCTTTTGCCCAAATTCCCCTTTTTTAAAGGGAGGGTATAGAGGGATTTTTGCTTCTCCTATTCCAGCTTAGAAAGAAATTGCAAAAGTCTATCTAATGTTTTATCTTCATATAATGCTTTGAAAATTGGCCGCAATTTTTTTGATAATTCTGTGTTTTAATTATTGAGTGAGAAATAGTAAGTTTTCTGGGAATTGTTAATGGATAAAACAGAATTAATGCTTCGTGTAAAAGAAGGGGATGAAGGTGCTTTCCGCGAAATTGTGGAAAAATACCAGCGCCAGATTCTTAACTTATGTTTCAGATACATTGGAAATCAACAAGATGCCGAGGAAGTAGCACAGGATGTTTTTAT
>CAZPNF010000288.1:0-3490 GCA_964587715.1 uncultured bacterium
GGATGTGCTACAGAGAGAGGGGAATTGGCTCTGGGTAGAAATATCCTTGTTGCCTTTCTGCCCTGGAGGGGTTATAATTTTGAGGATGCGATTGTTATTAGCGAACGTGTTGTTCGCGAAGACGTTTATACTTCGGTTCATATTGAAGAGTTTGAGCTCCATGTCAGGGATACCAAACGGGGGGAGGAAGAGCTTACCAGAGAAATTCCCAATGTTTCAGAAGAAGCAACAAAGGATTTAGATGAGAATGGCATTATCAGAGTCGGAGCAGAAGTAAAAGCAGGGGATATCCTTGTGGGGAAAGTTACCCCAAAAGGAGAAACAGAACCGACTCCAGAAGAAAAACTGTTGAAAGCGATATTCGGCGAGAAAGCCGGGGATGTGAAAGATGCTTCTTTAAAAGCACCTCCAGGCATGAATGGGATTGTAATTGACACAAAAGTTTTTTCTTTAAAACGGAAAGACATAAAGACAAAGAAGCAGGATAAAAAACATCTGGAAGAGATTAAAGCCTGGGGTGAACGAGAGAAGAAAAAGCCCTGGCTTTTAAGGAATGAGAAGCTTCAGTCTCTCCTTCTGGGGAAAACCTCTGCCGGGATTCGTGATGTAGAACTGGATAAGGTGGTAGTCCGGAAGAGAGTTAAACTTTCAGAAAAAATTCTTGAGAAGCTTAACTTTGACACGCTGGATTTAACCAATCCATGGACCACTGATTCTGATATACATGCTTCTGTCGAGACGCTTTATCAGAACTATGCGGAAAAACTGTCTAAAATAGAAGAAAAGATTAAAAGAGAGAAGGAAAAAATTTCTGTGGGGACTGAATTACCCCCTGGTATTATTCAGTTGGTCCGTGTCTACATAGCTCGTAAGCGAAAGCTTCAGGTAGGGGATAAAATGTCTGGTCGTCACGGGAACAAAGGTGTTGTGGCGAAAATAGTTCCTGTGGAAGACATGCCTTCTCTCCCTGATGGAACACCTGTTGATATTGTTCTTAATCCATTGGGAGTTCCTTCTCGTATGAACATGGGACAGATATTAGAGACAAATTTAGGATGGGCGGCGAAGATTTTAGGATGTACTTACGCTACCCCTGTTTTTAACGGGGCTACAGAAGAAGAAGTAAAGCAGGAAATGGAAAAAGCAGGTCTTTCTCCAGATGGAAAGACTGAACTCTACGATGGGCGTACAGGGGAAAAGTTTGATCAGCGGGTAACAGTTGGTTGTATCCACATGATGAAACTTTCCCATTTAGTAGAAGATAAAATACATGCTCGTTCCATAGGTCCTTATTCCCTTATTACACAGCAACCTTTGGGTGGGAAAGCTCAGTTTGGTGGGCAAAGGTTTGGTGAGATGGAAGTGTGGGCTCTGGAGGCTTATGGTGCTGCGCACATTCTGCAGGAGATGCTTACTGTTAAGTCCGATGATGTGAAAGGGCGGGCTAAGGCGTACGAGGCCATTGTTAAAGGTGAGAATCTGTCTGAGCCAGGATTGCCAGAGTCTTTCCATGTATTGTTGAAGGAGTTGATGGGACTCGGCTTAGATGTTGAGTTGCGTTAGTTTAAAACCACCCTTGAGGAGGTGTTATTTTTGTCACACGACAGAGTAGAAAAAAGAGATTTTTCGAGTATCAGTCTTAATCTTGCTTCCCCAGATACGATTCTTAGCTGGAGCCATGGGGAAGTTTTGAAGCCTGAGACAGTCAATTACAGATCCTACAAGCCTGAGAAAGATGGACTTTTTTGTGAAAAAATATTCGGGCCTGTAAAAGATTACGAATGCCATTGCGGTAAGTATAAGAGGATACGGTATAAGGGAATTATATGTGACCGCTGCGGTGTGGAGGTTACAACGAAGGCTGTCCGGCGGGAGAGAATGGGACATATCAGTCTTGCTGTCCCAGTGGTGCATATCTGGTATTTTAGATCAATTCCTTCAAAGATTGGTTATATCCTTGGTATGTCAAGCAATGACCTGGAAAAAATAATCTATTACGAATCTTATGTTGTTATTGAACCGGGGAACAGCGGGCTGAAACCAAAACAGCTTCTTTCGGAAGAGGAATATCTGGATATTAAAGAAAGACTTAAAGAGGAAGAGAATTCCTTTGAGGAGGATGAAGAAAATCCCGGGAAGCGCTTTGTTGCTAAAATGGGTGGAGAAGCTATACGTTATCTTTTGCAGAGAATAGACATAGAAGAGCTTTCAAGGGAACTCCGGAGTAAGGTTAGAGCAGAAGGTTCTATCCAATCAAAGGTAGATGCACTGAAGAGGTCAGGTGTTGTCGAGGCATTTCGGAAAACTGAAAGCAGAAAGCCTAACAAACCAGAGTGGATGGTAATGTCTGTTATACCTGTTATACCTCCTGAATTACGTCCCCTGGTTCCTCTTGAAGGAGGCCGCTTTGCCACTTCTGATTTGAATGATCTTTACCGCAGAGTGATTATTCGTAACAACCGTTTGAAAAAGCTCTTAGAGATCAGAGCTCCAGAAGTCATCCTCAGAAATGAAAAACGCATGCTTCAAGAGGCAGTAGATTCACTTTTCAATAATGGTAAGAGGCGTGCAGCGGTCCGTGGGGAAGGTAATCGTCCATTAAAATCTTTGTCAGATATGTTGAAAGGTAAGCAGGGAAGATTCAGGCAGAACTTGTTAGGGAAAAGAATCGATTATTCTGGGCGTTCTGTCATTGTAGTAGGACCCGAATTAAAGATGGATCAATGCGGTCTTCCCAAAGAAATGGCTCTTGAGTTGTTTAAACCTTTTGTTATACGTCAATTAGTCGAACGGGGGATTGTGAAGACTGTTAAAGCAGCCAAGAAATTGGTAGAGAGGAAAGATGCTGAGGTGTGGGATATCTTAGAGGAAATTATTGAAGACCATCCCGTACTTCTAAACAGAGCTCCTACTCTCCATCGGTTGGGCATACAGGCTTTTCAACCCATTCTTGTTGAAGGTAAAGCAATCTCAATTCATCCTCTGGTCTGTGCAGCATTCAATGCAGATTTTGATGGCGATCAGATGGCCGTACATGTACCTCTCTCAGTTGAAGCGCAAATGGAAGCTAAGGTTCTTATGCTTTCAAGTCACAACATTCTTTCTCCTGCCAATGGACGCCCCCTTGCTATTCCCAGTCAGGATATTGTGTTAGGGGGGTACTATTTGACAAAAGCTAAAAAGGGAGATGTTGGCGAAGATAAAATATTTGCTGATCCAGAAGAAGTTCTCATTGCATATAATGATAATAAAGTGGGCCTTCATGCTAAAATCAAAGTGCGAATAGATGGCAAACTTGTTGAGACCACTACCGGAAGAGTAATTTTTAACCAGGTTGTCCCGAAGGAGTTAGGATTTCTAAATGAATTGCTTACAAAAAAACGGATGGAAGAAATTATTGCACGGTCCTACAAGGTTGTCGGTTCACTTGGGACAGTAAAATTTTTAGATGACCTTAAAGATTTAGGTTTTTCATATGCAATGAAGGCAG
>CAZPNF010000289.1:0-3476 GCA_964587715.1 uncultured bacterium
ACCTAAATTAATGTAAAAATTAAATATTAAAATGGAAAATGACAAATCAAAATTTAAAAAGAGGCTTTGCAATTTTGTACTGAAACTTATTGAGAGATAATTTTACATTTTTATTTGTGATTTTTAATTTTTGACTAGATAGGATGGAAAGGGACACAAAGGTGTTGGATAACATGGATAACAGAGAGGAAATAGGCAATGTATCCTATTCTTTTTAAGATAGGCAGTTTTGAAATGCATTCATGGGGTGTTGCTTTTGTTATTGCAATTCTACTTGGAATGTGGGTTGCTATGAAAAGAGCGCGAAAATTTGGAGTTGAGCCGGACAGTATTATGGATATCACATTGATAATCATAATAGCTGCGGTTGTGGGCAGCCGCTTCTGGTATGTTGTTTATCACATAGACGAGTTCAAAGGGCACTGGCTGGATACTATAAACCCGATTCAGCACGGTTATTTTGGCATAGCAGGGCTTTCCATGGTTGGCGGAATCGTGTTTGCAATTCTTTCAGCGCTGATCTATACAATAGTAAAGAAAACGAGCTTTACTGCCCTGGGAGATGCAGTTGCTCCGAGTTTTCTTCTCGGGGCCGGGATACAGCGACTTGGAGGCTGTTTTTTAAATGGATGCTGTTTTGGCCGGCCAACCGACAGTATTTTTGGTGTTGTCTTTCCCATTACAAGTGTTGCAGGTTCGGTTTTCCCGGGGGTTCGTATCTGGCCTGCACAGCTTTTTGCTTCAGCATTAGGATTTATAGGATTTGCCCTTATACTCTGGCTCGATCAAAAACGCAGTTTTTCTGGTTATACATTGTGGCTTGTTTTTGCCTATTACTCTGTGGATCGTTTTATTGTGGATCAATTTCGTTACTGCGAATCACCGCAGATAGTGGGTAAGGTGGGTCCTTTGACAATAAATGTGAACGATGTGGTGCTTGGAGTTCTCTTCATTGTCTGTATAGCTTTCTGGATTGGAGGATGGATAAGACATCGACGAATAATTAGTTGAGCAATATGTTGTACTTAAATCGCCGTTTTATTAGTCTTATTAACAAGGAGGTGATAAACATGCCATTAGGAGACGGAACAGGACCCGCAGGAATGGGTCCAATGACAGGAAGGGCAGCCGGCTACTGTGCGGGCTATCCTATGCCCGGTTACATGAACCCATACGGGGGACGATTGGGTATGGGAGGATGGAATCCTTACGTGGGAAGTGGTTTACCAGTATCTTATGGAGCCCAGGGTTATTATCCCACCTATTCAGTGCCGTTCTGGGGTGGCCGCAGGTTTTTCGGCTTTGGCTTCGGTCGAGGTCGTGGTCTTGGAAGGGGAAGAGGGTGGTGGTAAAAAAATGAAATATCTAAGTTTGAACAAACATAAAAAAAGGAGGCAAAATTATGCCTAGAGGAGATGGAACAGGCCCCATGGGTATGGGGTCTATGACAGGTAGAGCAGCTGGTTACTGCGCTGGTTATTCCGTACCGGGATTTGTGAATCCCTATGGCGGAAGATTTGGAGGAGGTTTTGGCTGGGGTAGAGGACGAGGACGAGGTTGGGGAGTAGGCGCCTATTCTGGTGGAGTTCCCTATGGAGCTGTTCCTTACGGAACTGTACCTTATGGGGCTGTTCCCTACGGAGCCGCACCATACGGACCATCCTATGCACCCGAGCAAGAATTAGACCTTCTCCAGAATCAGGCAAAGGTTTTGGGAGATCAGTTAGAACAGATTCAGAAGCGTATCTCCGAACTGGAGGCTGGGGCCAAAAAAGAGACCAAGTAGTTCTATCGCGAGATGTGGCCGCCCAATTTTTGGGCAGCCACATCTTTAAATCAAACTTATAAAGGAAAGTAAACCCCAAATTAACGGATAAGAACCTTATTAATCATAATTTCACCAAATAACAAATATGGTTTTTGGGCTCGATTGTCACCTTATCCGTTAATCAGGGGTAAACAAAATTCTGATTCTGTCCTAATCCGGAAAATTAAAGGAGTTTTACATGGCTGTTTCTATTGATAAAAATCTCTGCAGAGGATGTGGTATTTGTGTGGACAGTTGTCCTGTTGGAGCTCTTACAATGGATAGAATTCCTATTGTTGACGCAGAGAAATGTACCGAGTGTGGGGAATGTATAAGTATCTGTCCATTCGGGGCTATTGCTGTACAAAGTGGAGCTCCTGTTAATAAATCACCCCTGCATACTGAATCTACTGGAACATTTACATCCCGTGGATTTGGGCGTGGAATGGGCCGTGGTAGAGGTGGGGGAATGGGGAGAGGTATGGGTATGGGTTATGGAGTGCAAAACCCTGTGCCAACAGAGGAAGCTTCTCAGGATTCACTGGATAACTTGCGTTCTCAGGCAGAAACTCTCAAGCAGCAGCTTGAGGAAATTCAGGACAGGCTTAACAAACTAAAATCCGGTTCAAAATAATTAAGAAGAACAATTTAGAAAGGAGGCAAATTATGCCAAGAGGAGATGGAACAGGTCCTACCGGACAGGGTCCGGGAACAGGAAGAGGAATGGGACGTGGTGGAAGCGGTCAAGGTCGTATGGGTGGCAACCGACCTGGTGCTGGTCCAAGTGGCAACTGTGTTTGTCCTAAATGTGGGACAAAAGTGCCGCATCAGGTTAGTTCACCCTGTTATAATATGGTTTGTCCAAAATGCGGATCAAAAATGATAAGAGAGTAGAGGAGAAATTCTATGAAAATCGCCGTCACGTCCCAGGGGGAAGATCTCAATGCAGAGGTCGATCCTCGTTTTGGGCGATGCCAATATTTTATTATCTACAATACAGAGACAGATGAACATGAAGTCGTTGATAATGCAAGTATCAGTCTCGGAGGTGGCGCTGGCATTCAATCTGCACAAACCATTTCTGAGCGGGGTGTTGAGGCTGTCCTGACAGGCAATGTGGGGCCCAATGCTTTTCAAACTCTATCAGCAGCAGGCATAACGATCTATGCGGGTGTATCGGGAAAAGTTTCTGACGCTGTGGATAAATTTAAGAAAGGAGTTTTAAAACCTTATGGATCTCCCTCGGTAGGAGCTCATTACGGTGGAGGTATGCCTGTGCGAGAAAGTCCGAAACAATCCAGTAAGAAGCGTATTGCAGTTGCTGTGGAGGATGCTCAGGGATTGCAGGCTAATGTCAGCGCTCATTTCGGGAGATGTCCCTATTACACAATGGTGGAAGTTGAAGGTAAGGAAATCACGTTGAGTTACAGAGTGGAAAACCCATTCTACAATTCTCATGGTCCTGCAGGAGAAGTGCCAGATTTTATTCGCAGCCAGGGGGCTGATGCGATCATTGCCGGTGGTATGGGGCAGCGTGCGGTTGGTTTTTTTAATGAATTTGGAATCGAACCAGTCACAGGTGCAACAGGGAAAGTAAAAGATGTTGTGGAAGCTTATTTAGAGGGGACTCTAAAAGGTAGTGAACCATGTGAAGGTTGATTTTTTGGGC
>CAZPNF010000290.1:0-906 GCA_964587715.1 uncultured bacterium
TTTTGATGTCTTATCTCCAGATTTTAATTACACAAAAACTCATTTGTGTACTTCTTAGCGGTTTGAGGCGAAGCTTTGCTAGTCTTTACCTAATAAACTAATAAATCCGGAGGAAAATTCCAATTCCGTCTGAAGCAGAACAATTAGCAAATCCTATACTAAAAATACTGGCCATACAAAAACTTACCTTAATGCAGAAAAAGCTTGCATTTTATCATAAGAATAGATACATTTATCGCATAAAAAAGGAGGCATTATTTATGCGGACTACTCTGGATATCGATGAAAAAATTCTCAATGAAGCAATCCAAATAACAGGTGCTTCCAGCAAAAAGAAGGCTATGGAAATTGCCCTGCAGGAATATATCCGTCTGAAACACCGCCAAAGACTTATTAACCGTATCGATCATTATAAAAATTTCGATCTCACATTGGAAGAGCTGGAAAAACTTAGAAATGAATAACTCTAAATGCGTTCTGGTCGATACTTCTGCATGGATAATAGCCTTCCGAGGAGATGGTGATCAGAACGCAAAAGAATTTCTAAAACACAAAATTGCACAGGGCCAGGTTGCTACTACCTCTCTTATCATATTGGAACTCATACAAGGGTGTAAGACAGAAAAAGAACGCGACCAACTCCGTCTCGACCTCGAAAGTTTACAAATTCTTGATATAAACAGTAATGTATGGGAACAGGCATACAATACAGCATTTCATTTGAGAAAGAACGGTATAACTGTGCCTACCGTTGATATAATTTTGGCAAGTCTTGCCCTGGAACACAACTGCCTGTTGCTCCACTTTGACCGCCATTTTCTGATGATAGCAAGGTATCTTAAGAAATTAAATCTTATGGCAATAAGACATTTAGAATTATGAGAATATCTTATAATGTTCTCATGT
>CAZPNF010000290.1:916-1797 GCA_964587715.1 uncultured bacterium
AAAAAATAATAAATTTCCTCCAAATAAAAATTTTTGTAAAAAACTGTTTCATTTGACTTAACCAATCATTTACCTTCAAAATCAAATATCAAAATGTAAAAAGTAAAATGACAAACTAAAATGCAAAATTATCTCTTGCCTTTGAGTGTTAAAACACTCGAAGCAAAGATTTTACTCATCTCATCCAATTCCTTTAAAAACCAATCAACCTGGTCTGGCATAACACGTTTGCTATCTCGAAGTAAACAAAACCACAATTTACTTTCATTTGTAGACTTTAAAATTGTAAAGCCGTTTTTTGAATTCATTTTTACATTTATTGAGGTACTTGTTCTAACTTGATCAATGCAGAATCTTAAGCCTATATCCTGACGGCTTCGCCGCGCTATGTTTTAACCATCTTATATAAATAGCTCACCACATTCCCATAAAATTCATAAAAATCATCTAATCTCAATTTGACTCTCAATGGAGGAAAAAGTTCTTCATGTTCTCTGATAAATCGAATATTTTCTTCAAATAGAAATCAACAAAATCTTTTGGTTCAGTTCGGCTAAAAAGACAGAAAATGCGGATTTGAACGAATTCAAACGTGATTGTCTGGCCATTCTGACCTTATCCATAATAAAATATCAGAGAAATTTGCTTGCTCAACAGTGAAAAGATCAATGTCTTCTGAAGTTCGATGATGAAGATAGAAAACAGAAAGTGCTGTGCCACCCGTAAGAAAAAAATGCTCGGAGATATCATTATTTGTGGACAACCTGCTCAAAACCTGACGTTGTTCAGTCCGGGCATAACAGTTCAGGTTCTCTCTAAGAACCACGATAAACCTCAATAAGTCTTAACCACTTTTTTCGAGTATCGTGAGATAAACCAAG
>CAZPNF010000290.1:1807-3466 GCA_964587715.1 uncultured bacterium
GGCAACATTTCAGCAATCTCATCAAGGGAAAAATATCTCAAAGTATCCACTACCCTGCCGTATTCAAGAAACCGTACTATAAACCACTGCAATAAATCCCTATCATTCTTTAGGCGGCTTTTTTTATACTCTGAGATAAATAACCTTCTTTCTGAAATTGAGGGTACTCCCAAAATACACTTTTTAGATAGTCGGATTTCATGATTTTAAAAACTCTTTCAGGAATGGGTTGTTTACCTTTTTCTCCCGATTGGTTGGGGCTTGCAAACAAAATCCTCTATAAACAAAACGGCCACTCTTCCTTTACCCCTACATTATCCCGCCCGGTCGGGATAATGCCCTTCCCTTCATCTTTAACTCAAGTCTAATCTAATCCTCGGCTGACAAAAAGACGATACCTCACCCTCCCAGATACATGGGGGCCTTCTCTTATTTTCTTAGCATACCTCAACTTTACAACAAGGC
Organism: uncultured bacterium; assembly: GCA_964587715.1. Taxonomy (GTDB): domain Bacteria; phylum Zhuqueibacterota; class QNDG01; order QNDG01; family DSAB01; genus CAYYPT01. Next base: position 2,273 of record CAZPNF010000290.1, read on the forward strand.
CAAAAATTATTTTCAAATTCCTTTACATAAATCACACTATTTAAAAAATGCAAACAGAATTCCCAATATCACTCCAACCTGACCAACCCAAAAAATAAACATCCATTTAATTAAATCAGCTTTTGTCTCAGAATCTTTCGCCAATAAGTCGTTTTTTATCTCAGAAATCGCATTCCCGAGATTTGATATTTTCTTTTCCACTTTGCCAATCTCTTCTGATAACCGCCGTTCAAACTTTTCCTCCACAAACTTTAACACATCATTTTTTTGCAGCCTTATCACCCATCTCATCAAAAGGGACGTTTTCCTGGATTAATTCAAGCACATTCTCCACAGGGATTCGAGTACCAGCCACACACGGTTTCCCAAAATGAACCTTCGGGTCAATCACAATTCGCTCTTTATAGCCTTTTTTGACATAAAACCACAAAATCTTACATACGGAACTTAAAATCACTATCAAACCAGATCCCAACTCGCCAGTTGGTCTCGTTTTTCGACCTGCCTTCGACATGATACGCATTTTCCCTTCGGAGAGAGTGGATTTCTGCTTCAACTCCCCAGTGAACAGAAGGATAATACCTGAAAGAAAAACTAAACTCATTACGCTTTTCTACAATCCCTGTTGGAAAAGGTTCTGAATATCCCCGTTCAACTGTGCAGGCAAACCATGGAGCATCCCATGGAGTCCAGCAAGGATTGTTAACACTTTCAATACGCACCTCTCCCTTTAATTGCAAATATAATAGTTTCAAAAACAATAATAAGATCGAGAAGTGGAGACTGATGTTCAATATAATAGAGATCATGATCAATTGTTGAAGAACAAGATAATAGACAAATTTGGGTCCGTCTACCAGATACCAGCGCCATAGCCTTTTGGCCTCCTATTGTTTAGCAAAAATCCCATTTTTTACTGTTTAAGTATACTCTCTGTGACCTTTAGAAATTCAGAGGCTGTATTTATCATCTCTTCGGTTCCTACTTGTGACCACTCATTGTAATAGTCAGCATCTTCCCGCAAGCTCTTGCCTCTTTGTAAGCCTTCTACAAGACAAACAGGTAATTCACCAGTTTCTACATAAAGAGCCTTCAAAGCAATAATCAAACAGTAATGACTTTTCTCTCTGTAATTCTTGTTGTATAAGAGTGCTCTTGCAGAATGAAACATAGAATAGTATGCCTGAATGGTCG
>CAZPNF010000291.1:0-3465 GCA_964587715.1 uncultured bacterium
TTTACCCCCTCCCCACATCTTTGGTGTATAATACGCCGATTCCCCTGCAATAAGAGAGACCCTGGGATTCTCAGGTGCCAGTTCAAAAGCCTTCTGAATCATGGTTCCTGATTTCATACCAAGCGTCATACCCAATTGTGGATTGAGTGCAATCTTGTTCCCCAGAAGCGAACTCAGCAGGGCATAACCCTCGGCAGAATCATCCAGTTCGATAGCTTTTTCTAAATGATCAATGCCGTCATCAACAAACTTTTTTGCATTTTCTTTATCGCTTTTGGAAAGATAATAGACAAAAATCCGCATGTCGATAAAACCGATGTAATAGTGAACCAACCAGGGATAAGTTTTATTAGTGAGCAAACGTTCAAAAAAAGCCCTTGCTCCCAGCATCTCTTGAAGATTCCATCCATCCACTGCCTGTTGAATTTGCTTTTTGCCCTGGAGTATCAGTGAATCAATAGAAGATGAACTACGGCCGTAAGATGCACCGGTACAAATAAAAATGGTCAGCAATAGCAAAAATAGTCTCTTCATGGTTCCCTCCCTATTAGAATCAACCGTTTGAAAAGCATTATCCTGACGTAATTATTCAACCCTAATTTTTCATTTCCGGGTTCCACTTCCTCCAAGAATTAACTGAATGTACGGTCCTGTCATTCTCACATCGGGTCCGCCCAGCACATCCATATCAGTCATTCTCCAATTGGCTTTGGTGGGATCAAAGATATAACCTGCCCGGATTCCTAAAAGCAATCCGCCTCGTCCTTTCTTATCCTCACTAAGAACCAGGGAATAATCCACTCCCAGGGCAAAATTGAGCAGAAAACTACCAGTGGAAATATTCACCTCCCGTTTGGGGTTGTCGAGTATCTCATCGAAGGTAGGAGTGGCGGCTCTTTCCACAATTCTGAGATTGAAGCCTCCTCCACCAATACCCAGCATGGGAAAGAGATTAAAGCCGTTTCTGGATAAAACCACATAGCCGATGTAAAAAAAACCGCAGCCTCCACTGAGGGAAGCTTTTTGAGTGGAGCTGGTAACAGCTTTGCTGAAACCACTACCTTCACCACCGAACAGAATCTTCCCCTTGAGTATTCCATAACCACCACCGCCAAAGGAAATTTGGCTGTTACCGAGATTTTCAAAACCCCTTGCCCTCAACATATCGTTAAGCCTGCTGAGATTAAATTGACCGATACCAATCATAAAACCGCCGCCGCTTACAGCTTTTACTTTTTCAGTGTGCGTCTGTACTTTTGGTTCCTGTGCATAAATCAATGTACTTCCCATGAAAAGTATAAGCAAAACAGTCAAAGTCTTACGCAGCATCTTTAATCCTCCTTTGAGTTAGTGTAACGTGCCAGAAGAGAAATATATCTTTCCAGATTTTGAAATTTTTATCTATTCCCACCGAAAAGTCTTAGCAGAAACAATTACTCCAATCACCAATAAACCACTCAAGATCCCCACTTCTTTAAAATGTACCCCCCAGCTATCTCCAACCCACAAACCCCGCAGCAGGTTGACAACATGGGTTAAAGGGAGAAGTTGGCCATATTTTTGAATAGCAGCAGGCAAAACTTCTCTCGGAATTGTTGCACCTGAAAGAAACATCATCGGGAAGAAAATCGCCATTGCCACAATCTGTGCGGTTCGTGCATTAGGCATGAGACCGGCCAGTATAAACCCGAGAGAAAAAAAACTGAAACTGCTCAGGATAAAAGCAGCCAGTACATTCAGAGGATTTCCAGCAAATCTCAGACCGTATACGAGTTTCGCAGCAATGATCAGGAGAACCATTCCAATGGCTGTTACTGTAAAAATCACAATAACTTCTGCATACAAGATCGCTAAAGGTTTCAAGGGAGTGGCCTGGAAACGCCGCAGGACCCCAGACTCCCTGTACACAGCCAGCACAATAGTCAATGAGAGGATCCCACTCGTAGCAATGATAAGGGCCGTATAAGAGGGAACCGAAACATCCACTGAGCCAAAACCACCAAAAAAAGGAGTAGGCTTGTTGCCGTAAATACTGCCAAAAATGAAGAGCATCATAAGTGGAAAGGCCAGAGTAAAGAAGGCTGCCTCGGGTTCCCTGAGGAAAAGTTTTAATTCTACAAAAGTTAGTTTTAAGAAACCACGCATGTTCTCTCCTCCATTAGTCACGCATCTCTCGTCCCGTCAGGGTGAGAAACACATCCTCAAGATTTGGTTGTTCCGTACGAAGGTCACGAAAATAAATCCCACTGGATGTGAGAAAGTTTACAACCTCAGCGACTAAATTATTGCTACGCCCATAAACTACAACCCGTACTCCGACAGATTCAACCCTCGTTACACTTTTAAGATGGTCTAACTTAAGACGAATTGATTCGATATTACCATTCAGGGCAAAAACAACACGATTCTCGATGCCGAGACTCCGTATGAGATTTTCAGGAGAATCCAAAGCCACAATCCTGCCTCGATCTATTATTGCTACCCTGTCGCACAATCGTTCAGCTTCTTCCATGAAGTGAGTTGTAAGAAATACAGTTTTACCGCTGCTGCGTATCTCTCTCATCATATCCCACATCGCACGTCTTGCCTGGGGATCAAGGCCTGTGGTCAACTCATCAAGGAAAATCAGTTCTGGATCATTTATTAGAGCAAGACCGATGAAGAGACGCTGTTTCTGGCCTCCTGAGAGTTTGGCAAAAGGAGTATTAAGGGATTCATTAAGACCAAGAGGATCGACTAAATCGTGCCAATTTATGGGATGAGAATGAAAAGATGAAAAAAGATCGAGAGCTTCCCATGTTTTAATCCTGAGGGGAAGCGCAGATTCCTGTAACTGCACGCCGATACGTTGCTTTAAAACATATCCATCCCGCAGGGGATCGAGGCCCAGCACTTCTATCTTACCACTGTTTGGTTGTCGCAAGCCCTCGATGCACTCAATTGTTGTGGTTTTTCCGGCTCCGTTGGGCCCTACCATTCCAAAAATTTCTCCTTTATGGACTTCAAAGCAGATGTCAGCCACAGCCGCAGTAGAACCGTAAACCTTCCGTAAATTTTCAACTTTTACAACAGCGTTATCTTGCATGGTATCCTTTCTAAATTACCTCTTACTTCTCCCAATAAAAGACTTACGCCTTAACTCCTCTCGCCTCTCATTCACATATTCAACGAAACCCCAAAATAATAAGATCGACCGAACGAACTCTCCACTGCATCCCTCCGTTTCCAATCGTCTGAATAACGGTAATCGAAAATATTGATCCTTCCCAAAAGATTTGAGATTGCAGCATAAAAAACTGTCATGTTTCCTTCAAAAAAACTGTGAAGATAGCTTAAGCTCATGTCCACTTTTTGATAATCAGGAACCCTGGCTTTGTTATACTGTTCTGGAGCAGGCGTATAAGGCTTGCCTGTTGCATATCTAAAACTCATGCCAAGAGTAAATTGTCGGGAGAGGTCCGCGTT
>CAZPNF010000292.1:0-3461 GCA_964587715.1 uncultured bacterium
AAAATCACTGGTAAAGGAAGAACCTCAACAAAAAGTTCCTGACAGATTTGCACTTTTCCCCAATTATCCCAACCCATTTAATCCAGGTACAAAGATTAGCTATTCCTTAGCTGAAGAAAGTAGAGTCACACTTTTGGTATACAATGTTCTTGGTGAGAAGATAACAAGTCTTGTAAATGATCTTCAGCCTGCGGGGAGCTATTCAGTATTGTGGGATGGTAAAGATGAAAATGGGACATCTCTCTCAGGTGGTGTTTATGTTTACAGACTTGAGGCTGTTCCCATTTTTGGAAAGAAACCCTTTACTGCTATTGGTAAAATGGTTTTGACGAAATAAGTATATCTTCAATCCTGGGGCTGTATCAAAAGTCCATTTTGAGAAGGGATTACCACAATATAATGTTGAGTGGCAGGAGATTCTTCGTCGTGCCGATGAATCGGCACTCCTCAGAATGACACCCGATCCATGTCATTCCGAGCGAAGCGAGGAATCTAATTCTACTGAGTGTTAAATTTTAATCTAGAGAAATTCCTACCCTTGTGATTCTTGATTTAGTCTCGCAATAAGTTTGTACATTCTTTGCAGTTTCCATAAATCTCCGACTTTTGATACATCCCCAGAATTTTAAGAAGAGGCGGCATCTATAAAAAACGGCAGCCGCAACAAGAGACTGCCGTTTTTGCGTTTTAGAGAGAAAATTCTACTAAAATCCTACCAAATAATAGCACGCTTATCTTCTGGCAGATACATCTTGTCCCCTGGCTTTACACTAAATGCCTTAAGAAACCCAGCTATGTTTGGCAGCGGTCCATCAACTCTGAAACATCCAAGAGAATGTACGTCCTCTTTTGTCCGTCTCAGGATCTCCTTGTCCCTGATGTTTTGAGCCCAGACGTGAGCGTAAGCTAAGAAGAAACGCTGCTCAGGTGTAAATCCGTCGATTTTTGGAGGTGCAGGTTTGCCTTCCAGGGTCTTTTCAAATGCTGTGAATGAAATATTTAATCCGCCCAGATCGGCAATGTTCTCACCCAATGTGAGTTCTCCATTGGCATGTATTGTATCAAGCACAACAAACGAATCAAATTCTTTTGTTAAAACTTCTGTCCGCTCCTCAAACTTTTTAGCATCATCTTTGGTCCACCAATTTTTTAAATTCCCATCTTTATCAAACTTACGTCCCTGATCATCGAAACCGTGTGTCATCTCATGTCCAATGACCACTCCGATTGCACCATAATTTACTGCATCATCCCCATGCATGAAGAAGAAAGGTGACTGCAGAATACCCGCCGGGAAACAAATTTCATTCATTGCTGGATTGTAGTAGGCATTTACCATCTGAGGCGGCATTAACCATTCTGTGCGATCAACAGGTTTCCCTATCTTATTGAAATTGTACCCTGTGTTAAATTTGCTAGCCCGTAAAGCATTTAGCACATAGGAATCCCCCTTAATTTCAAGTTTGGAATAATCCCGCCATTTATCCGGATACCCGATTTTGACATTCATTGCCTCAAGTTTGGCCAGAGCTTTCTTTTGGGTAGCATCACTCATCCAGCTGAGGTTCTGGATACGTTCCGCAAATGCTTTTTTGAGATTCATAACCAATTTCAACATTCTTGCTTTTGCCTCAGGAGGAAAATATTTTTCAACATAGAGCTGCCCCAATGCCTGGCTCATCGCCCGATTCGTTGCACCAATTACACGCTTCCACCTAGGGCGCTCAGCCTCTTTCCCCGACAGAACTTTTCCGTAGAATTGAAAGCTGGCATTTACAAAAGCGGGACTCAAGTAATCTGCTGCATTGCGAATAACATTCCATGACAAATAGATTCTCCAGTCATCAAGAGGCATCGTTTTAATCATTCGGCCAATCTCTTTGAAGAACTCAGGTTGAGCTGCGTTGATATCGCCTGGATCAGGAAGGCCAAGATCGGCAAAATAAACTTTCCAGTTGATTCCTTTTGATAATCGCTGGAGCTTTCTAAGACTCATCTTGTTGTAGGTCTTGTTTGGGTCACGCCGTTCCAGTCGGCTCATAGAAGCTTTTGCAAGCTGGGTTTCAAGTTTCATAATTATCTGAGCAGACGCTGCCGCTTTGATGGAATCCTCACCCACTAATTGAAACATCTTCGTTGCAAATTTAACGTATTCCTCCCGAATTTTTTTCGAGCGAGGATCAATCTTGAGATAATAATCCCGGTCAGGCATACCCAATCCCCCTTGAGAGAGATGAGCGATTACCATATTACTGTTTTTAGCGTCAGGAGCACCCCTCAAATAAAATAGCGGCCAAACACCCATGCTATGCAGGCGAGCAATTTCATTCTGAAAATCAGAAATAGAGGCAATTTTATCAATGCGCTCGAATTCTCCCTTCAAAGGGCTGATCCCCTCTTTTTCAATTTTGTCAGCATCCATACCAAGAGCATAAAAATCACCGATTTTTTGGGCAATGCTGCCTTCGGGATGCGACTTTTTAGCCGCCTTTCCGACTAATCCCCTGATCCTCTTTTCATTTTCATCCGACAGTTGATCAAAGGAACCGTAGCGGCTTTTGTCCTTTGGAATCGGATGCATTTTCATCCAGCCGCCGTTTGCATACTGGAAAAAATCATCAGCAAGGTTAACAGAAAGATCAAGGTTTTTTAGATTGATGGGTGGCTCTGCTTTCTTGGCACAACCAATGATCAGACTCACTGCCAGCAGCACACCAAAAAGCACTCTGGCAGTTTTTTCAAAACTTTTTCTCATAACATGCCTCCTTATTTATTATAGAACTATTGTTCATCCGTCTTCTCCGGGCCTAATTACGCTAAGGCCTGTGTAAAACATCATGGATGCCGATCTTTCGGAGATAAGCTGTATCGCCAATCTTTTGGTACGTTAGACGATAATTCTTTGAAATTCTAATTTCGAATATGTCCTTTTGACCAGCCATTTTTTTGTGGCCTAGGGAAGGATGACCGGGATTTGATTGAAGAAGTTTAAGAGACTTTTTTGTCCTTTCTTTAATCTCTTCGGGCAACTTCTTGTATAATCTAATAAAAGTCTGAGTAGCTTCTATATGCATCAGTGATCAAGTTTTTTGAACAACTCTTTAAGATTTTTGGTCTTAGTAACATGGCCACTTTTGATATCATGCTCAGCTTCGACTTCTTCTTGTTGCCACTCAGGAGTATAAAAATAAGCCTGGTCTTTAGGAATGACAAGCTGAGGTTCAATAATAATTTTGTTGTCCTGTATCCTGATATCAAGATAATCGTTGGGATTTAGATGAAGTGCTTTGACCACTTCTTTCGGCAGTGCAATCTGATTGTTTTGACCCAGTTTCCTTAACACAGAGGTACCTCCTATTTTCCTATTACAGAGAATAATATAATACACAATTTATATTTTGTCAAGATATATTTTAATGAAATTACTAGCGAAACTTCGCCTCAAACCGACGAGAAGTAAG
>CAZPNF010000293.1:0-3455 GCA_964587715.1 uncultured bacterium
ACTAGTGGTAGCAGTCAGAGGCAAGGATATAAAGAAAAGGAGTTTTATGTAAAAACTTTTCATTATTTTTGTTGTACCAGAAATGTATTCCATGCGCCGCATTTGGGACATCGCCACAGAGGCTCAAAAGATTCGAATCCACATTGTGTGCAGTGAAACGCTGTTTCTTTTTTTATCTCTTTGTCTAAAATCTGGATAGCTTCTTCTAAAGCAGGTGATTCTTCTCCTTTTTGCTGTAACAATTGAACAAGTAGATAACGGCACCGGAGCGAATCAGGATTATTCTCCAGAACTTTTCTACACAGCTCGATGGCCTGGTCAAGTTTTCCCTGTTTTTTGTAAAGTTCTGCAAGGCTCAGGTAAGAGGCAGGATCTTTGGGTCCTTTACTAATAATTTCTTTATATATTTCTTCAATTTCACTGTATCGACCAAAATCAAAAAGAACCTCTCTTAATCTATTGAATGCGAGATGAGCCCACTCAGGATTTTTCACTGTGAATTCACGCCAAACGCGGTATGCATCTTCGTTTCTTCCTTCTCTTCTGTAAGAATCTCCCCAGTAGAGATAAGCAGGTATACAGGTTTTGGTCAGCTTGAGCGCTTCCCTGAATCGGATACGAGCTTCGTGCTCTAAACCGCGTTCAACAAAACTCAAACCTGATTGGACCTTGTAGAGAGCTAAAATATCTTGATCCCGTTTTTTTAACCATTTGTTAATGCTCTGCCGGTAAAAGAAAGCTTTGTCCCAATCTCCCTTTTCTTCGTAAAGAGAGAGAAGAAGCTTCTGGTTGTCTACATTTTTCTTGTTTTTCTGTATCAGACGTTCTGCCATTTCGATGGCTTTGTTCAACATCCCGGAAGCCCGATAATCGAAAACGAGATGATGAAGAATTGTGTTAGCTTCGCTTTCTGTAATATCACCCCTGACAAGAAGATTGCGATGTATTTTTGCAGCACGGATAGGGGAGCCTTTTTCCCGGAAAATATCCCCAAGCCGTATGTAGGCCATTATGTTTTTTGTATCCTCCTTGACAGTTTTCTTTAAATATTCTAAGGCCTCGTCCTTTTTCCCTTCGAGAAGCATATCCAGTGCATCAATGTACGGTGTTTTCCCCCGAGATTTTTGTTTCTTCCGTCTCAAAATAGCTATGAGAACACCTGTAAAAATGATAATGAAAAGAACGATAATAATGAGATAGATTACCATTATTCTCCCTCTATACCTGTGGCTTTATTTTCGGCCTGTTCTTGCTTTTTTCTTCTATTTCTACGGTTTCTTCCTCTTCAATGTTAACGTTTCGCAATCTGTTGAGTTCATCAGTGACCCTGCGGTTGTCTCGCTGGAGTTTGTGAACGTCCCCTTTCAGTTTAATAATATTTAAGGCAGAAATCAGAGCCCAGATTAATACCCCTGCTGCAAATGCGACATAGAGAAACAGATAGAGCGGTAGATTGGGAGACTGCCACGTCAGAACTCTAACCGAAACCATCTGTTCCTGATTCTGGAGAGCAAATCCGAGAATAATAAGAATGACAAATGCACTAATTATCCATCTAATGATCCACATTGTTTCCTCCATAGGTTTAGGTGTTGGCAAGGATTTTTCCTCTCAGGGTAGACCCTTTACATTCCTCGATCAAAACTTCTACGGGTCGGCCAAGAGGAACATTATTCTTGGGGAAAACCACAACATAGTTGTTGGGGGCTTTCCCCATCCATTCCTCAGAAGATTTTTTGCTTGGATATTCTGGCAGGACTTCAACAGACTTGCCGATCATTTCTTTTTTCTTCTGTAAAGTAATTTCCCGCTGGAGTTTGATGATTTTATCGAGCCGTTCAAGTCTTTCTTTTTCAGAGAGGTTGTCTTTCATTTCTGCTGCTTTTGTACCGGGCCGCGGAGAGTAACGATAGGTGAAAGCATCGTCGAATTGAATTTCTTCCATTAAGTGGTAAGTTTCCCAGAAATCAGATTCAGTTTCTCCTGGAAAACCAACCATAACATCGGTTGTGATGGCAACTCCAGGGATAATAGACCTGGTCTTTTCGGCGAGCCGAATGTACTGCTCGCGAGTGTATTTCCGATTCATTAGAGAAAGGATACGATTCGAACCTGACTGAACAGGAAGGTGTATGTGGGGACAGATTTTCTCCCTGGAAGCAATAACCTCCAAAATTTCATCAGAAAGATCCTTAGGGTGCGAAGTTATGAATCGGATGCGAAGGATGCCGTCTACTTCGCTGCTCATTTTTAATAGATCTGCAAAATTGTTTTTACCATCGTTGTAAGAATTAACATTCTGACCGAGAAGTGTGACTTCCAGAAAACCCTGCTGAACCATGTTTTCTATCTCATGGAGTATTTCTCCTGCAGGTTTGCTTCTTTCCCTTCCACGGGTGTACGGAACAATGCAGTAGGAACAGAAATTATTACAACCTCGACTGATAGCTATCCAGCCGCTGATTCTTGATTCCCTGAAAGGAGTAATATTATTGTAAGTTTCTTCCTGATCAAGATGGGTATATACGGAAGGACCGTGCTGTCCGTTGCTAATTATATCTGGAAGTTTCTGATAGCCGTCAGGACCAACAACGAAATCAAGGAAAGGTTTTGAAGATATAAGTTCCTTACCCATTCTTTGAGCCATACATCCAATGACTCCAAGTTTTCTGTCGGGAGCGCTCTTTTTCCATTGAGACAGAACACTGATTTTTCCTAAGGCTCGTGTTTCAGCGTGTTCTCTCACAGAGCAAGTATTGATTATGATAATATCTGCTTCTTCGCTTTTCTCTTTGATAAGAAAACCTTTTTCTCGCAAGATTCCCGCGACGATTTCAGAATCGTATTTGTTCATCTGACAGCCGTAAGTCTCGATGAAGACAGAAGGCCGATTATTGTCAAGATTTTTCTTCAATTTCGTCACCAATTAAGTCACCATTGTAAATTTAGGGGATAATCAACTAAAATGCAATATTTTTCTGATAACAACTTTTTTTATTTTTTACTTGACATTGAGGAAAAAATTTTATTTATTTAGGTGGTTGAATGTTCCTTAGTTTCCCTTAAGTTCCCTTAAAGAGGTTTTTTCAGGCTTTGTGTGGATGAACTGAAAATCAGAGTTTGAGACATCTAGATCAACTTGTCCTTTTTGTGTCTTAACTTTACTGCATAGGGGCTGTTCAATGCTAAAATTTTATGGTAGTTATCTGTACACGGTAGATTCCAAGGGTAGAGTTAATATACCTGCGCCTTTTCGGAGTCAACTCCCAAAGGCATCGAAAGGGGCGGCCTTTTACATTACAGTCGGACCCAATACGGCTGGACCAAACAAATGTCTATCTCTTTTTCCCAAAAAGGTTTTCGAGAATATAACTTCTGAAATAAAAGAAGAGTGTGGATCTTTTCTAAAGCCTAATTCTACAAGAGTAGATTTCTTAAGAATGATGGACAGAACC
>CAZPNF010000294.1:0-3451 GCA_964587715.1 uncultured bacterium
TTCGCCGAAAAGAAAAAGAAGGCGAATCTACGGAGCCGGTGATGCCGACATTATGTTCAAAAAAACTTATTTTACTAAACTAGTATAAGGAGCATAAATTGAATGCAATTATACTTGCAGGTGGATATGCAGAAAGACTCTGGCCTCTTACAATAGAATACCCCAAATCATTATTAATTATTTCGGGCAAACCTGTACTATATCATATTCTTGACAGTCTAACTCATATACCCTCAATTGAGAAATTATTAATAGCAATTGATGAAAATAAAGTCGAATATTTTAAAGATAAAGAGCATGAAATAAATACTTATTCAAAATTGCGTCCAGAATTATCTGTTCATAAAATGAATAAAGATGGTTCGCCAAAAGGGCCAATAACAAAGATTAAAGAGATAATAGCTTCGGGGAAAAACTTCAAGTTAACAAACGATGATTTTTTAATCATAGGTGGAGACAATATTTTTGGCTTTGATATAAATGATTTTTGTGATTTTTATTTGGATAAGAAATCCAATTGTGTCGCTTCTCAAATAATTAATGAAGGAGTTGATACATCTCAGTATGGGATAACAAAGACGGATAAAAAAAACCGCCTTACAGATTTTTTAGAGAAACCATCAGAAGATTATTATGAAGAGCGTAGCAGTTGTTGCTATATTCTCACTAAAAGTGATTTAAAATACATTCATTTATACTTAGAACATTTGAAGCCAAACAAAGAAGAAAATCTGGGTGATTTCATACATAGTCTAATTGGTAAGACAGATGTTTATGTCTTTAAATTTGAAAAACCTTGGTTCGATATTGGAAATAGAGAAGATTTAATCTCTGCTAATGCGTACCTAATTAAAAATAATAAAGAATATCAAAAGGATCCAAAATTACCAGATCGTTCAAAAATAAACAGACCTCTCTATGTGGAGGACTCATCTATTATCCAAGAATCCATTATTTATCCTGGTGTATATATAGGATCAAATTCAAAAATTGTAAAATCGACAATTATAAATTCTATAATTTATGATAATTGTCAAATTACTGAGAGTACCATTAGAAATAGTATAATAGGACAAGGTTCCAAAATTGAGGGTTTCATAAATGAAGCTGTTCTTGGCCCTAATATGATATACAGTAAATAACAATAGAATGAATATTTTTGAGATAATAGGTTTAACAGCTTCGCTAATAGCAATTATTTCACTGCTAATAGCGATTATAAAATGGCTAAAGAAAAAGCACGATAATAAGACGTTATTCACTAAAATCAACTTTTGGAAAAAGTATCCTCGAAGAATAGTTTTTAAGAAACCTAATTTAAAAAATGAAGAACATAACAATCGTATTAAGTCGGATTGAAAAACGCGCCCTTTTTCAAGATATTAAGCTTTATTGGAATTTCTTTTTCAACGTAAAAAATCGTACAGTTTTTCAACCGCTTATACGCGCGTTCGCGGCGCATACACAGCTACTTGCTAAAAAGCAAGTAAAAAATAACATATTTTTATTATTCTTTTAACGGATATAGATCCTTTGTTCTTTGAAAACATCAGCTCTCAGCCTTAAAGAAGCAGTTCTTCTCTACCTACGGGCGCACGCTGCCTGGGAGCACGAACACTCAAAGGCGACACTGGACGGGATGCCCTGTAAATTCTATATCCCCTGACCTAAACATACTTTCGTGATCCCGAAAGCTCGGGATAACACAAATTCTCTTATTCGATCCAAGGGGACAGGGACAGCCGTCGTATCTGTTAAGCGAAGCGTACCCGACATATAGGGAACCTTCAATTGATTTGCACGGACGACCGTCCAGGCCCCTGCAGTTTCACTTACAGGCTGTGGCCTATGGCCTTTGGGTATTGCCACATATTTGATAACTTTAAGAGGATTTCAAAGAACACGCTAAACCTATCCAGCTTGTCTGTATTTGCTGTTGTTCTTTCTGTTCTTAAACTGCTCGTATTTGATTTCCAGTTCTTCGAGTGCTTTAACGTTTTCAGGGTCCAGTTGGTAGGTGTGATTCTCTCGGATCAAGGCGAGGATGAGCCTGAGCAGATTGGAAGAACAAGCGATAATGTTCTTTCTGTACCGTTTCTGTTTCATCTGCCGTTTGATGAATTTGATCCGGATCTCTGGAACGCGCTTGGCTGTCTCCTCGGTCATCCGGTAGATGATAGATCTGAGACGTGCGTTTCCGATATGGGTGATTCTGCGGTATCCTGTAAACTTACCCGACTGAGAAAGTTTAAGGCTAGTGCCGGCCAGCTTTTCGATTTGCCTGAAATGGTTGAATTGATCCAAATCCCGAGTTTCTGCGATAAAAAGACCGGCAGAAAGTTCTGAGATACCCTTGATGGATTTAATGATCCAGAAGTAGGGTGTCTTTTTAGTTAGGGCGATCAGCTCTGATCTGACGCGATGCATTTGTTCTTTTGTCGTAAGGATGAGTTGGATCCATACATTCAGGTTGAGCCGTTCAGCGGTTAGATGCGGCGGTTTAAGAGGAATGCCGATACTCTGGCCGGCAGATTCCTGGAGTTTTGTCAAGGTTTCGATGCCGTGCTGACTCCTGGAGATTTTCTCGATCAGAGGCGCTTCTTCGAAAGGATTCATCTGGATGAAATCCTGGGGTGTGAAGTAACGAGAGAGAAGATGAAGGGCAGTGAGTGTTCTCAGTTCGAGTATTTTAGGCAGCTCAGGGAAGACCTGTTCGACGATTGATCTGAGTCTGAGTTTATTTCTAACAAGGTCTTTTTTGAGTTTGTCGTAGGAGATGGCCAGTTGATGCATGGCCCGGATGTGCGGGGTATGCTGGTTGAAGACACTGAACGCTCCGTCTCTTGCGCAGTCGGCTACTAAAGGTGCATCGATAGGATCGGTTTTTGAGAAACTTGTATTGACTCTTGGTCGTGCATGATAGGTTGAGAGCGGATTGACTTTCAGCACGGTGTATCCTTTGGATGCCAGAAATAGAGTTAGTTTCTGCCAGAGGTTGCATGATGCTTCTATGGCAAAAAGAACGCTTTCTGGATCAATATTTTCGATACGTTTTTTGATCTTACGCCATAAATCGACATGATATCCGTTGGTGTTATTTTGAAAGATGAAGCTGCTTCCTTGTTGGATTCCAAACGGATTTAATATAGCAGCTTGATGTTTGTCTTTTGCCGGATCGATACCGATGATGATTTTACCAGAAATAAAGTGCCTTTTCATCTGCAAGGCTTTTGATTTCATAGCGAACTCCTTTCGTTATTGAAATAGTTGTCGTGCTGGACATCATAGTTTGTCGATGGAAAGGCACATAATCAAGAATAATTTTTATGAACGTAATATAGAAATCATTAAGTAAGCACTATACTCCTCACCACCAAAAAAGGCAGTGGGATAATCCCCCTAAACCCATTCCCCGACACTCGAGGGAAATGGATCGGGATAAAGGACCTTA
>CAZPNF010000295.1:0-3446 GCA_964587715.1 uncultured bacterium
TCTCTCATTAAAGCATAGGAAGCTTCTGCATTTTGTTTCCCGTGGTAACACCAGTCGTATTTCAGGTAATCAACTCCCCATGCAACGTACTGACGGGCATCCTGGTACTCATACCCGCGGCCTCCTGGCCGGCTCTGGCAGGTCTTTTTTCCTGCACAGGAATAGAGTCCAAATTTTAGTCCTTTTGAATGTACGTAGTCTGCCAGTGCCTTCATTCCGGATGGGAATCTTTTTGGATCAGGAATAATATTTCCAAGACTGTCTCTGCCGACCTGCCAGCAGTCATCGATTACAATATATTTGTAACCTGCAGCCTTCATACCGCTCTTAACCATGGCATCTGCCATTTCTTTGATTAAATTTTCGCTCACGTTACAGCCGAACTTATTCCAGCTGTTCCATCCCATTGGTGGAGTTAGAGCTAAACCGCTCTCCTGAGCACTGCTTTTTACAGGTGCTATCAACATAAAGACAAGCATAATACCGGATAAGCAGTAAGATAGCTTCGTTCTGAGTAAAATTCTCATTTTTCTTTCTCCTCAACTGGTCATTCATATAATTATTTGTTCCATGGTTAAAATTTAACTCTCCACAAATCCATGGGATTTTCTTTATTCGCATCAAATGGACGGAGTCGAAACTCGTATTCATACTCCCGATTTGCATACAGCGTATATTCCGGGTGTGTTCTTGCTCCCCAGCTGTTATCGCCGCCAACTCCCATTTGCTGGTAGTCTATGTCCCATGAAATTATGTTGCCCGGTTTGATTTCTCCGCCGTGGCGATGCGGTTTGTTTTTTCCGTAACAGTCCAATTCCGATAGATCGAATTGAAGTGCACAACCATTAAAGAAAGTTCTCCCTATTGCCAGAAGACCGATTCCCCTGTCGTTGGTCAAAGCCATCCACCGGACATCAGTTTTATTGCCAGTTTCCTGCGGCCGGACATACGGATGATACTGTTCCCACACTGTACCACTGTAAACACCAACAGCAGCACTACTTTTGCGATCCCAGTAGCTCTCGTGCGGACCACGGCCATACCATGAAATGTGTTGAAATTCTACTGGTAGAATCATAGTCATTCCAAGCCTCGGCAGTTCTGGCAGTTTATCTTTACCAGGGATAAAGTGATTTTTTATAATGATGTCACCGCTTCCGTAGATTTTGTATTCAGTGTAGTACCTTGAATTTCCTGCCGGCAGACTAGAATAAACTTCAATTTTAACTATTTGGTTGTTTATTTGATGTGCGCTCACCTTGTCAATTCGGCGGTTTTTCCCTGCCGTGTGCCATACAGCACAGCGGGTCGGCATATTATTGCCCAGATCATTATCAGTGGGTGAGCGCCAGAAATTTGGTATTGGCCCCTGTTTCAGCAGTTCTGTTTTCTTAAATCGGAAAGATTGAATTGTTCCTGTTTTCTTGTTGAAAACGAGCTTGAAAATTTTACCGTCTACACGGATTGTTTGATTCTCCTGAGAAAGTTTTACCCCGGGCATTCTGGAAATATCTATTTCTGGTCCGGGCACATGTATGGGGAGTCGGAATTGTTCCCAGGCAACTTCAAAGTTCTCCGGCAGCAGTGAATGTGCATGTTTTGTTTTTGCTCTAATGGTGAGGAAATACTCAGCACCAGGCATTGGTTGAATCTTTGGCAATTTTAAGTTGACCTCAATACTGTGGTGAGGTAATACATTCAGTTGAGGTAGTTTTCCTCCTGCAATCTCTTTACTGTCGGCTGTTAGTTCCCAACTGAACACAAAGTTGGTGAGATTTGTAAAATCGTATCTGTTTAGAATTTTTATTCTGCCTGTCTTTAAATCAACAGGGGTAAAAATAATGTACTGATAGACTTTCTTTACTTCCCATGCGTGAGGATGAGGTTTCCTGTTGGATTGAATCAATCCGTTGGCGCAAAAGTTGGAATCGTTAGGCATTGATGCATCACCCATATCACCACCGTAAGCCCAGATCGTATCGCCCGCGGCATTTGTACGAAGGAATGTTTGGTCAACCCAATCCCAGATAAATCCACCCTGCAGTGCCCTGTATTTGTAGATCACATCCCAATAATCTTTTAGATTCCCCTCGCTGTTTCCCATGGCATGTTCGTATTCGCAGAGAATCAGTGGTCGAGCAGGATTTGTTTTAGCGTACCTCTCAATTTGCCAGATACGGGCGTACATTGGAACATAAATGTCGGTGTGAGATTTCAATCTTGTAGGCTCGTATTGGACAGGGCGTGAAGGATCTCGTTTTTTAATCCATCTGTATGTGGCTACAAAGTTAGAGCCGTCACAGGATTCGTTACCAAGAGACCATATAATTACGCACGGATGGTTTTTATCCCGTTCAATCATACGTACTGTGCGATCTAAATAAGCCTCCTTCCATTTGGGATTGTTGCTCAATCCGGCTTTTCCCTCAGGATTATAAGACATGCCGTCGCACTCAATATTCGCCTCATCAACAATGTAAAGGCCAAATTTATCACACAATTCATACCATTTAGGTTCATCAGGATAATGACTTGTTCTAACCGCATTAATATTAAATTGTTTCATCAACTTGATATCTTTCGCCATTAATTCTTCTGATACGTATCGCCCAACTTCTGGGTCGTGTTCATGCCGGTTAACTCCCTTTATATAGATGGGGACACCATTCACTAACAGTTGTCCGTTTTTTATTTCTACCTTGCGGAATCCTACCCGTGTAGAAATTACCTCTAAGGTTCTTCCCGATTGATCCAGTAAAGAGATAAACATAGTGTAAAGATTTGGAGTTTCTGCAGTCCATTTTGCTGGATTTTTTATTGTCCGGTTGAAATGGATTACATTTTCCTGAGACTTGGTCAGACGCATTTTTATTATAATGGGAGACTTAAACACGCTGTGATATTTCCCATCCAGAAACTCGAATCTTACCTTATATGTGTTTGTTACTTTTTGTAGAGTATTTTTTACATTAACCATGACTTTCAAAAGACCGTTTGTGTAAGTAGAATCCAGATCGCCCTGAACAAAAAAGTCACGAATATATACTCTGGGTGTGGAATAGAGAAAAACGTCCCGTTCAAGTCCGCTGATTTTCCAGTAATCCTGACCCTCTAAGTAACTTCCATCACTCCAGCGATAAACTTCTGCTGCAAGGACATTTTTCCCCTTCTTTATATAATTCGTGATGTTGAATTCTGCCGGAGTTTTGCTTCCCTCGCTGTATCCCACTTTTTTCCCATTGACCCAGACATACATAGCAGAACGGACACTGCCAAAATAAAGAAATACCTGACGGTTTGCCCAGCTTTTGGGAATTGTAAAGGTTTTTCTGTAAGAGCCGACAGGATTGTAGTCGTGCGGAATGTGAGGTGGGTTCGGGGGAAAAGGATATTCAACGTCTGTATAAATTGGGATACCAAATCCCTGTATTTCCCAATTACCAGGA
>CAZPNF010000296.1:0-3440 GCA_964587715.1 uncultured bacterium
TATTTAAGAGGAAACTTTGAGGAGATTCTGTCCCTTCTCAGTAAACTTTCCACTGAAAAGTTAGAACCCGATGCAGTTCAGGAACCTCTTATGAATGATGGTTTGAAACTCAGACTCTTTGTTGAAGAGCACTACAAAAAATCTCCCGAACCTCTTGCTCTTCTTGCCAGGGGAGAATTCTGGGAGAGGCAGCGAAAATATGACAGGGCTCTTCTGGTCATAGACAGTCTCATAGCAAAATGGCCAGATGATCCTGTTGCTGCTCAGGGACTTTTTAAAAAAGGAGAGATAGAAATCAAGCTGGGTAAATTTAATGAGAGTAAAGCAGCTTTTGACAGTCTGCAGATACGTTTCCCTGAAAGTCTTTTGGCTGATCAAGCATTAGAGCGTATTGGGTGGATTTACGAAAAATTGGAAAATAAAAAAGAGGCAGTGAAGTCCTACGAAAATCTTTTAACTCTATATCCTCAGAGTTTTCTGGCTGATGATGTTCGCAAAAGGATCAACCGGATTGAAAAAGAAGTTAACCAATGAAAATGATGATGAAAATTTATCTCTGTGTCCTTCTTCTGGGATTTTTCCCTGCCTTGAGCCAGAATATTTTTATTCCCATGGACCTGACCCAGACAGATCACCTTAAGGCATACGGTGTGGCCTACTGGACTCTGGAACGGGGAATCAATGTAGAGTGGCTCCTGAATTATCGCGGTGGATCATTCATGATAAGATACGACGAAGCAGTGGCACTCCAGTGCAGAATTCGGGGAGTGAGGTTCGAGGTCTTAAACGGATCGGCTGTGGCTGAAGTTTACAGTACTATTAAAGAAAATAACATGGATGTTGTCCTGTTAGAAAAGGCTCCGAGTATTGCGGTCTACACTCCTCCAAACAAACGGCCTTGGGACGATGCCGTTACCCTTGCTCTCACCTATGCTGGAATCCCCTATAAAACAGTCTGGGATGGGGAAGTACTCCACGGTGAACTTGACCAATACGATTGGCTTCATCTTCACCACGAGGATTTTACTGGACAGTATGGAAAGTTCTATGCAAGTTACCACAATGCAGCATGGTACATTCAGCAGCAGCGTCTCTACGAAGCAGAGGCAAAACGATTGGGATATAAAAAGGTCTCCAAGTTGAAACTAGCAGTAGCCAAGAAGATTAAAGAATACGTTATACGAGGAGGTTTTCTCTTTGCTATGTGTTCCGCAACAGATTCTTTTGACATTGCGCTTGCTGCTGAGAATACGGACATCTGTGATGAAGTTTTCGACAGTGATCCGATTGACCCGGATTATGGAAAAAAATTGAATTACAACAATTGTCTTGCTTTTCAAAATTTCAAACTTTTTACAGATCCTTCAATCTACGAGTTTTCAGACATTGACACTACTCCACAAGACCGACTGTCCATGAGAAACCCACAGGATGATTACTTCACTCTGTTTGAATTTTCAGCCAAGTATGATCCTGTTCCAACAATGCTTACCCAGGACCATGTCTCGGTGATTCACAACTTCATGGGACAAACAACTGGATTCCACAAACGGTTGATCAAAAAATCAGTGATCATTTTATCTGAAAAAGAAGGAACTGATGAAGTAAAATACATTCACGGAAACGTGGGAAAAGGAACATTTACTTTCCTGGGTGGTCACGATCCAGAGGATTACCAACACTTAGTTGGCGACCCTCCAACAGACCTCGCTCTCCACAAAAACTCTCCTGGCTACCGTCTTATCCTCGATAACATACTCTTCCCTGCAGCAAAGAAAAAAAAGCAGAAGACGTAACTAACACTGTTTTTTAAAATGATTTTGTCCCTCAGACTTCACCTGCTTGTAAAAAGGCAGTTTCTTTTGTCTTCAATCAGTCTATTATATTATTACTTGATCCCGTTCTTCGGGAGTACTTTTCTTTCTAAAAGAAAAGGATGTATGTTGAGTGATTAATGAATTTTTATCACTTAACCCACATCTTTTCACCCACACTCATACCATACTTAATTATATTTCATTTTTCCCTTGACAATTATCGGAATATTTCTTACCTTTATTAGAAATAATACAGGCAATTATATTTTATAAAAAGAATTTTTTGTTTCTGGCCTCGTTGATTTAACTTCACGGGCCTATTCTTGTTAGATTTTCGCAGGCGCAGGGACATTCTTTCTCTACATTATTGTCTTGTATTGTTCGGACTTTATCATTCTGAATTCCAAACTTAATGGAGGTTAACATGACAAAGCACTTTCTTAACGTAAGAACCATTGTCGGATTTGTTATTTCATTTTTTCTGGCGACAGGTTCTTTATTGTCTGCCGATCATCACGATGTTGTGATCAATGAGATTGTATGGATGGGAACAAAAGTCTCTGCTGCCGACGAGTGGATCGAACTGTACAACAATACAGATCAAGACATCGATCTGGTAGATTGGACTCTTCTTGCAGTAGACGGCAGCCCAACTATCAATTTGTCTGGAACAATCCCGGCACAGGGATATTTTTTATTGGAGCGCACAGACGACAACACAGTTTCTAACATTGCAGCTGATCAGATTTACACAGGGGCATTGAAGGATGAGGGTGAAAATCTCCAGCTTAAGGATGAAACCGGTCAGCTCATTGACGAAGTTGATTGTTCAGAAGGATGGTTTGCTGGAACCAATACTCCAAGAGCAACTATGGAGAGAATAGATCCCCAATCTGATGGTTCAAGTTCAGAAAGTTGGGATACCAACGATGGCGTAACGAGGAACGGGAGCGACGCAAATGGTGATCCAATCAATGGAACTCCAAAAGCACAGAACAGTGTTTATAATATCTCTTCTGTTAGTCGATCTTCCTTTGCTCCCGGCTCGTGCAGACTTTTGGGTAATTATCCCAATCCGTTTAACCCTTCTACGGCAATCAGGTATACTGTATCAGAAAGGGACATCTCTCATATAGTTTCCCTCAGGATTTATAATGTGTTGGGCCAGGAAGTAGCAACGCTTGTGAACAGAGTGCACAGTCCGGGAGAATACTCAATAGATTGGAATGGGTTCGATGACAGAGGAAACGAAGTCCCGAGTGGAGTTTATTTCTATCAGTTACGATCTGGTAGACAGGTTATCGAGACAAAGAGAATGGTGAAAGTGAAATAATCTTTTCCACTCTTCCAGGATTAGTACGAGTACACATGAGGGATTTGCTGCCGGATAATCTACCTTTCCTTATTTGAAATCCCTGTATTAATCCGGGAAGAATCTTTCCATCCTATGAGACTGTAGAAAAACTAGCAAAGCGCTTCAGCCTGAGCGGAGTCGAAGGCTGTAAGTCATTATTTCTATTTTCGTGCTTCGACTACACTCAGCACGAAGATTCGATTAAATTAAGATTTTTCGACAGTCTCTATAGATGAAAAAGCTGACGAGGAAAGGAGGTTGGTATGAAA
>CAZPNF010000297.1:0-3436 GCA_964587715.1 uncultured bacterium
CTAACCCAGCCAAGAAATATTCTTTTTCGGACCCAATGCCGATACGAAGATAGTGATCCATGCCAAAGCAATCTCCATCCATTATAAAAACACTTTTTTTCTCTCTAAGCTCAGTGGCTAATTTCCTCGAGTTAATTTTCAGGTTATACCGAAGAAAAGCCATACCTCCTGCTCTGGGAGGAACAACTGCCTTCCCCCGGGAATAAGCAACAAATCCCTCTTCCACAACCTCGATAGGATTAACATGTTTAAGAATCTCTTTGATCTGTCCGAGGTCAAAAATCTCTGGCATCTTTTTAGCCCTCCATGCACAATACTTTTTTTAACGTATCCAGACTAATTTTTGAACCGCTTATAATTAAAACTACATGCTTATTCTTAAACCTTTCTTTTCCTTTTAAAAAGGAAGCAACGGAAAGAGCGGCTGCTCCTTCGATTAACATGTAGTGTTTTTCTAAAATAAGTTTGACTGCAGCTTTAATTTCATCTTCTGTAACAAGAATCATATCGTCAACAACTTTTCTACAGATGTCAAACGTGACAGCCTTCTGCTCAATCCCACCTGCCGTTCCATCAGCAAGTGTTGGCATTGATTCCATTTGTATAATCTTACCTGCTTTTAACGATTCAGCCATGACCGCGGAGTTCTCAGGCTGACAGCCTATAATTTCTATTTTTCTGTTGATAGCCTTTAGATACCCGCCAATACCAGAAATCAATCCGCCGCCACCAACCGGGACAAGTACGGTATCAATTTCTGAGACCTGTCTCATTAACTCAATCCCGACAGTTCCCTGGCCACCGACAATTTTCAAATCATTGTACGGAGAAACAAAAACCAGATTGTTTTTTTGAGCAGTTTCTTTGGCATATTTTTCAGTCTCCACACAATCGTTTCCGTAAAACTCTACATCAGCTCCATACGACATAAGAGCTTCAACCTTTGCACGAGAAGCATTGGCAGGTAGGTAGATTGTTCCATTGCAATGAAGTTTCTTCAAAAGGTAGGCAAAAGCAGCTCCATGATTCCCGGAGGACGCCGTCACAACACCTTTTTCTCTTTCCTCTTTACTTAAAGAGAGAAGTTTATTCGCTGCCCCTCTCAGCTTAAACGAACCTGTAATTTGCAAATTTTCAAGTTTTAGATAAACCTGAGACTTCCCTACTTCGCTGAGATAAGGTGAGAACTCAACCGGAGTCTCCCTGATGTAATTCCTTGCTCTTTGTTCTGCTTCTAAAACTTCTTTCTTTACATCAATGGTTTTACTGGATAATTTTCTTTCTCTCATAACCATCCTTAAGAAGCTTTACTCTTCCAGAAATAATAAACCGGGATACCAATCAATGTCAGGATTATTCCTGCCATGGATTCCACGGGTTTTTCAATCAGGGTATTGATAAGAATCCCGGACGAAACAATAATAAAGAGAATCGGGACTACTGGATACCCCCAGGTTTTGTAAGGTCGTGGAATGTCAGGATATTTTTTTCTAAGAGTGAAAACTGAGGCCGTAGCTGCAATCCAGAATACGATAGCAATAAACATTACAAAAGTCAGAAGCTGCTCAAAAGTACCGCTCAGGGTTAAAACGGAAGCCCATACAGCCTGAATAAGGATGGCAAATCCAGGTGTTCTAAAACGCGGATGGACTTCTGCCGCCCTCTGGAAAAAAAGATTGTCCTTTGCCATTGCATAATAGACACGAGGTGCAGTAAGTATTGTTCCGTTCAGAGAGCCAAAAGTCGAAATAATAACAACAGCAGAAATAAGAGCGGCAGCTTTTCCTCCAAAAAGTATAGTACCAGTTTTCTCAGCAATTCGGACTACTCCTGCCATTTTATCAACAGGGAGCGCATAGAGATAAATATAATTGGTAAGAACATAGAGAACAGTAACTCCCAATGTTCCGAGAATCAGTGCAATAGGAAGGTTGCGCCTGGGATTTTTGATCTCTCCCGCAACGAAATTGAGATTGTTCCAGCCGTCGAAAGCCCACGAAACCGCCACTAAGGCAACACCGAACCCAATTACCAATCGACTAAAACTTAATCCCTCGGGGTTCAAAGAAAAATTGACTGCTGTCCCTTTCCCAAGAATAAATCCAAAAGCAATAAAGCCAAGAATTGTTCCAATTTTTATTACGGTGAGAACATTCTGTATCATTTTCCCAAAAGCAAGGCCTATAAAATTGAATACTGACAAACCAATAATTGCAGCTATGGCAACAAGCTGACCCATTGATAGAGAATAATGAAAGGTGTGATGAAAAACACGAATGCCAGTTGATAGTATATAGCTAGTAGTAGAAAGAGAAGGGAAAAAGTAACCGAAATATTCTGCAAAGGCAACAGCGAGTGCAGCAATTCCTCCTGTCATGTAAACTAAGAATACCATCCATCCAAAAAGAAACCCGGAAAGAGGACCGTATGCCTCTCTCAAATAAACATACTGGCCTCCGGCATCTGGCATTGCAGCTCCAATCTCAGCATACGTGAGAGCTCCTGCCAAAGTGAGAAGCCCGCCCACAACCCATGCCAACAGAATCAATGTGGCAGAAGGAATCGACTTTGCCATAATACCGGTTGTAAGAAAAATACCAGAGCCGATAACAATTCCCACCATGACCATGATTGAATCGAACAAACCGAGCTGTCTTACTAAGCCTGTTCCTGACTTTTGAAGTACATGAGAAGTAGTAGATAGTTTGTCAGCTTTTTGAATATCACTGAAGAACACTTTAGACCTCTGATAACGGTTGGAGTTTTTAAATATAGATAGAAGCACTTTTACAAATATAGGGAATTCTTCTTCTTTTGTCAATAAAATTAAAGATTGACTTTTTTTAAGTTATTTTTTAGATTAGAGTCTAAAAGATTGGAGGTACGGTAAAATGATTGATGGTGTTCAGCTAAAACCACTGCGGGTAATTCCTGATGAAAGAGGACATCTAATGGAAATTTTACGCCGTGATGATCCTATCTTTGAAAAATTCGGTCAGGTTTATATGACCACTACTTATCCCGGCGTAATAAAAGCATGGCATTATCACAAAAAACAAGACGACAATGCTGCTGTGATTAAGGGAATGTTAAAATTAGTACTTTTCGACGACAGAGAAGGGTCTCCGACACGGGGAGAGGTGAATGAGTTTTTTGTTGGTGAGTATAATCCAATGCTTGTCCATATTCCGAAAGGCGTTTATCACGGCTGGAAATGCATTGGCCAGAAGGAGGCTTTTGTTGTCAATTGCGTAACCGAACCGTACAATTACGAAGATCCAGATGAATATCGTTTGCCGTACGATTCTGAAAAAGTACCCTACGACTGGGAAATCAAGATGGGGTAGTGTAATCCAGGTATCTTTGAAAATGTATATTATTTCAATAGTGTTCGGCACGATATTCGCTCAATAGAAATCAAAGGCTAACTGAATAC
>CAZPNF010000298.1:0-3435 GCA_964587715.1 uncultured bacterium
GTTTGCAGTATCAACACCGGCTGCATCCATCCCAATAAGGATACCTACGTGACCGGTTGTAAGTAAACCAGTATCTGAATTTTCAGTTAAACCTATCGTAACAGAGTTCATACCCTCAGTGGTGTCCCATATTGCAAGGTTAGTCCAGTCAGTACCAGGAGTATCAGCATAAATAGCTCCTCCTCCATTTTCACCAGCGTTATAAATTTTTATGGTGTTTGTGGCATTCCAGTCATTGCTTCCATCCAGTCCACCTGCTGGACGATCGAACTCGTCAACAATAGGCGGTGTCAGGTATTCTTCGATATAGTTGGCAAAGATGTTCGCCATTGCCTGATAACC
This sequence comes from uncultured bacterium, assembly GCA_964587715.1. GTDB lineage: Bacteria > Zhuqueibacterota > QNDG01 > QNDG01 > DSAB01 > CAYYPT01. The sequence continues at coordinate 343 of CAZPNF010000298.1, forward strand.
AGTTAGGTTGGGGTGAATATGGTCATCGGGATTATAGTAAGCACTCTGGTTCAGGAAAAAAGGAGAATGCATGTCAACAAGTGTGACTCTGTCAGGATCCGTCAGATTTTCTTTCAATATGTCCATTCTTGAATTATAGTCCGTAATCCTTGTGTTTTCACCGGGGAAATTATTAAAAGGAGCCTGGGGTATGATTTTGCATAGAAAAATATGTTCGATGCTTCCACTATTGTAGTTCAAGAGTACATTCAAAAGAGTATCGAGCTCGCTGAGTATTGTTCCATCTTTATTCCAATCTCCTACAGATTGTTTTGAGTCTATGTCATTTGTTCCAATGTGGATAAGTACAATATCAGGTAAATTACTACTTATGCCATCAAGCGCCACCTCTACATCATACAGACCACCTGGGAGAAATTGGTCGATTGTTGCACCGTCGAAGTAATCCCCGGAATAGGAGTCATCACTTACTGGCCCTACAAACTCAACAGGATAGCCTTCGTTATTCAGCCTATAATGCAAATAGTCTCGATAACCGTGGGTTCCATACGGTGGGGGTCCATTGCTGATCTTTCCCAAGGTAATAGAATTTCCCAGCGGCATGATCTTTGTTATCTGGGCTGTTAAATTCCCTGAAGAGAGAAAAAAGATAAATAAGAAAAATGGAACCGCTTTCTTTGATATGTAAATAATTTGTTCTTTCATAATATTGTTCCTCCCGGGACGGATAATCAAAAATAAAAACAACATAAACTAACGAGCAAAAAAAGTGCCATCTTTTCCAAAATCAGCACATATCCTAATTCCTTGAATGTTAGCAACTTATGCCGGGGGGTATTTTCCAGCTTCCTTTTGTCTTTTAATATCTCTTAGATGAAAACAACCCACATGTTCGTTTTCCAGCCAATTGTATAAAAAAGCTGTATACTGCCTCTTTACTTGCTAAGATTATTTTTGTATATTAATATTGTTATGAACAAAATATCACGGCCCAAAAATAAAATCCCTGTGGGGATACTCGGTGCAACAGGGATGGTAGGTCAACGCTTTGTTGCACTTTTAGAAAATCACCCCTGGTTTGAAGTTGTTTGTGTGGCAGCATCAAGCCGCTCTGCAGGCAAACTCTACAGAGAAGCAGTAGAAAACCGTTGGTCTCTCAAAAGTAAAATCCCTGCAAAAATTGGAGAGCTCCTTGTTCTTGAAGTCGAAAGAGACATTGAGAAAATCAGTGAGGAAATAGTTTTTGCCTTTTCCGCTCTCAGTCTGGATAAGGCTAAAACTAAAGAGATTGAAAATAGCTACGCTGGAATTGGCATTCCAATTGTTTCAAATAACTCTGCTCACAGGTGGACAGAAGATGTGCCGATGATTATACCGGAAATCAATTCTCATCATATTGGGTTAATTGATATACAGAAGAAAAACAGGGGATGGGGGAGGGGGTTTATTGTAGTCAAACCCAATTGTTCAATCCAGTCGTATGTTCCGGTGCTTGAAGCGCTAAAGAAATTTGGAGTCGAGCAGGTTATAGTATCAACTTATCAGGCGATTTCAGGAGCCGGGAAAACTTTTGAAACGTGGCCAGAAATGGAGGATAACGTAATTCCTTTCATACCGGGCGAGGAAAAAAAATCAGAAGATGAACCCATGAAAATATGGGGGGAAATAGTGAATGGGAAATTGGAACTTGCCGCAAAGCCAAAAATTTCCTCTACGTGTATACGAGTTCCAGTGACAAACGGCCACATGGTATCTGTAAATGTTAAATTCAGAACCAGACCTACGAAAGAGGAGTTCATAAATGCAATTGAGAACTTCCGGAATCCGATTGGGGGATCAAATCTTCCTTCATCACCTGAGAAGTTTCTTCAATATTTCTATGAAAATGACCGGCCTCAAACGCGTCTGGATCGAGATTTTGGGAACGGAATGGGGATTAGTGTTGGCAGGCTCCGCGAAGATACAATACTGGACTGGAAATTTGTAGCTCTTTCACACAATACTATCAGGGGAGCAGCAGGAGGAGCAGTACTCGTGGCAGAACTTTTGACAAAGAAAGGATATATTAAGATATGAAGATCTGCCGAAGCATCGGAAAATCTGTTATTTTGGGAATAGGGGGAAGGCTAAAAGCGTAAGTGAGGATAATGTTTTTTATCTGCGCGGTGTTTTTTATTTTATAAAAGGCTTACGCCTTAAATCCAGAAGAGTCTGGCGGAGTTAATCCGTGAGGATTTCATGAGGTGGGGGGATAAAAACTGGAAACTCAAAAAAGAATAAAAGGTGAGTAAATTGAGAGAAATTATTGGACCGATGCGCCTTCCTTTTTTGCTTCTCACACCTGCATGTGTTTCAGTTGGGTTGGGAACCGCTCTCTGGACATCCGGGCATATCGATGTTTTTTATTTTATCCTTGCACTTCTGGGGGCACTTTCAGCTCACATCAGTGTTAATGCATTGAATGAGTACTTTGACTTTAAAAGTGGATTGGATCTTGAAACAAAGCCTACCCCTTTCAGTGGTGGAAGCGGTACCTTACCCAGCAGTCCTGACAAAGCACATTGGGCCTTGTTAACGGGAATAATAACGTTTGGTATTACAGGTTTAATCGGTATTTACTTTCTTACAGTCAGGGGTTTTGCACTTTTTCCTATAGGCCTTCTGGGCCTTTTGATCGTTTTCTTTTACACCCCCTGGATAACTCATAATCCATGGTTGTGCTTGATTGCTCCGGGACTCGGTTTCGGAACGCTCATGGTTATGGGAACAGATTTTGTGCTTACCGGCACCTATTCCTGGACAGCTTTCGCTGCTTCTGCGGTGCCTTTCTTCCTGGTGAATAATCTCCTGTTATTAAATCAGTTCCCGGACGTGGAGGCAGATAAAAGAGCTGGCAGAAGAAACTTACCAATTATTTTTGGTACGAGGAACAGTATTATCATCTATGGAGTTTTCATTTTTCTGACTTATCTGTTAATAATTGTCAGCTTTCATTTTGATCTTTTACCCCGGCTCAGTCTTATTGCTCTATCCACAATGGTAATTGCTGTACCAACTTTTATAGGTGCTCTTCGTTATTATATGAATACAGAA
>CAZPNF010000299.1:0-3423 GCA_964587715.1 uncultured bacterium
GCTATAAATCGGTCCCTTATCCGTTAATTCGGGATTCATTTTGATTTTTCCCTTTCGGTTTTTACATTTGTCACCTGCTACTTATTTGATTGCCTTAGGAAAAGAAAAGTACGCATTAATCGGATGAGCCGAAAAAAAGATAAGAAAGAGAGGTAATATGCGTTACGGCCATTTTGATTATGAAAACAGAGAGTATGTAATTGAGCGACCTGATGTGCCTGTTTCTTGGACAAATTATATCGGTGTTGAAGGAATGTGTACTGTTATTTCACACAATGCAGGCGGGTATTCGTTTTATAAATCGGCCGAGCACGGCCGGATTACCCGTTTTCGGCCCAACGGAATCCCTCTTGACAGGCCGGGTCATTACGTATACTTGCGGGATGATGAGACAGGAGAATTCTGGTCTATTTCCTGGCAACCTGTGGGGAAGGATCTTAAAAAAGCAAAATACCAGTGCCGTCACGGTCTTTCCTATTCAAAGTTCATCTGTGACTATCTTGATATCCATGCAGAGCAGTTGTTGTTTATTCCACTGGGTGATAATGTTGAACTCTGGGATGTAAGGATAAAAAATGCTGGAAATAAAACCCGTAAGTTGAGTGTATTTACTTATCTTGAGTTTTCTTTCCATAATGTTGAGATCGATAATCAAAATTTTCAGATGAGTCTCTATGCCAGTGGTTCAAGTTATAAAGATGGTATCATAGAGTTTGACTTTTTCTATGAACCCTGGACGTATCATTTCTTTGCTTCTAATTTTGATCCTGACAGTTACGATTGTGTACGTGACCGTTTTATCGGAAATTATCGTACTGAGACGAATCCAATAGCTGTTGAACAAGGGAAATGCCATAACAGTTCTGAACTTGGTGGCAATCACTGCGGCTCTTTGCATAAAAAGTTGACTCTTGCTCCTGGTGAGGAAGTACGGCTAGTTTTTATGCTAGGTGTTGGTTCAAGAAAAGAAAAGGGCATACCGATCAAGAAAAAATATTCAGATCTAAACAATGTAAACAAAGCATTCCATGAACTCAAAGAATACTGGCAGAAAAAGACATCTATTTTCCAGTGCAAGACTCCGCATCAGGGCATGAATACTATGCTGAACACCTGGACACTCTATCAGGCAGAAACCTGCGTGGTCTGGTCAAGATTTGCTTCATTCATTGAGGTTGGTGGCCGTACTGGTTTAGGGTATCGAGATACATCTCAGGATATTATGGGTGTTGTCCATACAAATCCAGAGAAAAGCAAACAGCGTATTCTCGAACTTCTTCACGGCCACACAAGCATGGGATATGGACTTCATCTCTTTGATCCCGAGGTTTTTAAGCCTAAGGAAGAAAAACTTCCAGGGGTTAAGCTTCCCACTGTTGTCCCTACTCCGAGTCCTGAGGATATTGTCCATGGTCTTGAGGATGTCGGTGCAGATGATGCCCTCTGGTTAGTGGCAACAATCTGTGAGTTTGTAAAAGAAACAGGGGATTTGACATTTTTTGATGAAGTGGTTCCCTATGCTGATAAAGGAGAAGGTACAGTTTACGAGCACTTGAAAAAGATTCTAGATTTCTCTGCAAAATATGTTGGATCAAGGGGGTTATGTCAGGGTTTAAGGGCGGATTGGAACGATTGTCTCAACCTTGGTGGTGGTGAAAGTGCTATAGTTTCTTTCATGCACTACTGGGCCTTGCAGATTTTTGTTGATGCTGCTGAACATTTAGGCCGAGATGGAGATGTTAGAAAATATACCGAGATGGCGGAGAAAGTGAAAAAAGCCTGTGAGGAAAATCTCTGGGATGGCGAGTGGTATCTTCGCGGATTTACTGGTAAAGGTATAAAAATTGGCAGTGATGAAAGTGAAGAAGGAAAACTATTTTTAAATTCTCAGAGCTGGGCTGTTTATTCAGGTGTGGTCTCAGAAGAAAAGGGTAAAATGTGTATGGATGCTGTGGATAAACATTTATACTCTAAATACGGTATTCATCTTCTCTGGCCTGCCTACTCAAAGCCGAACGACGATATTGGATATGTTACACGCGTTTATAAAGGGGTAAAAGAAAATGCTTCTATCTTCAGTCATCCCAATCCATGGGCTGTAATTGCTGAGTGCCTGCTCGGACGAGGTAGTCGTGCTATGAAATTTTATGATGCTATTCTTCCGTATAACCAAAATGATGTAATCGAAATTCGAGAGGCAGAACCTTACTCCTACTGTCAGTTCATTATGGGAAGAGATCACACTGCATTTGGTCGGGCAAGGCATCCATGGCTCACTGGAACTGCGGGATGGTTTTATATTGCTGCAACCAAGTATATCTTGGGTATCCGACCCACGTTTGATGGTCTTGTAATTGACCCTTGTATTCCAGGAGATTGGAAGGGTTTTGAAGTGGTTAGAAAATGGCGAGGTGCAACGTTCAATATCACTGTGAAAAATCCCAATGGTGTTGAAAAAGGAGTTAAATCTATAAAACTCGGTGGAGAAGCTGTCGAAGGTTTGATTCCACCTCAGAGTTCAGGTTCTTTCCATGATGTAGAGGTAGAAATGGGGTAAAGAATCACTCTCCCTTAATCCCTCCCTTTCAGGGAGGGAAATATGACGGGAGGTGGTCATTCGGCAATAAAAGGCAATCAGACAGAACGATTTTAAAAAAATGTTCAATCTATTTCCCTCCAGTCTCAGGAAGGGCTATGTGAGTGTTTTGTAAGATTTAGAGAATAGTGTTATAGGTGGAAAAGATGAAAAAGAAAATTATTATCTTGTGGATTTTTATAGCATTTTATCCAGTACTTGTTCATTCTCAGCATAGAGAAATTATTGGATATTATTTCTCACATAAATGGAAGGAAAGAAATAAACTGGTAATACCGCGGACCCTTCCTTACAAAAAGTTTACTATAATAAATTATGCTTTTTTTAAGCCCCTGCCCAGTGGAGAGATAGTTGGTATAGATGCTGAAGCCGATTCGTTTTTATTAAAAGGAGAAGTTGATTCACTCAGTGGGAAACGGATTCCAGGAACGTCTCTCATTGATTTCGCACATCGTAACAAAGTACAAGTTATGCTGAGTATTGGCGGTTGGGAAGAGTCTGATAACTTCCCACAGGTTGCTTCAGATTCGGCTAAACTTTCAACATTTGCCAATAGTTGTGTGAATTCTATTAAAGAATATGGTTTTGATGGAATCGATATTGATTGGGAATTCCCCTGTTATGTCCCACACAACGGTACGCCGCAGGATAAGCAAAACTTTACTCTCTTGTTGCAGACGGTTCGCAGCACTCTCAACACATTGGAAAAAAAGACAGGTAAACATTATCTAATTTCTGCTGCGCTTCCATCAGCACCAACACACGCTGCTGATATAGAGGTCAAGAAGATCGCCAGTATCCTTGATTTTTTGAATGTGATGACGTAT
>CAZPNF010000300.1:0-3423 GCA_964587715.1 uncultured bacterium
TAATTTTTTCAGTTTGAATTACTTGTTGATTTATGATGTTGTTATGAATGAATTAGGAGGAACAGGTGATGAAACGGATTTTTTTTGCTCTTTTTGCTTTAGCTCTATTGCTTTCAGTAGAAAATTCTTATGCAGGGGGAAAGAAACTTATTGGTGCAAGATACCCTGCACTATCTCCGGACGGTAAAGAGATTGCTTTTTCCTACATGGGAGATCTATGGTTGGTCTCCAGCGAGGGTGGTAAAGCTTTCCGCTTAACTGATAACAAAGCTTATGACAGAGAGCCGATCTGGTCTCCTGATGGTAAATGGATTGCTTTCACTTCCAATCGTGAGGGTAACAACGATGTCTATATCGTTTCTGCAAAAGGAGGGGACCCTAAAGAGCTTACTTACTACACAGGTGAAGATTTAGCCACAGGGTTTTCTCCTGATAGTCGCTGGATTCTTTTCCAATCCAACCGTTCTTCTCTGTCGAGTATTTTCAAAATAAGTGTAGACGGCGGAAACGCGCTTCCTGTTCTTGATACCTATTGGAGCTGGCCGTACCATGCACGATTCAGTCCTGACGGAAAGAGCTTACTTTTTTCTCTCGGGATGGAGAATGGTTACTGGTGGAGAAGAGGTTATCGCGGGAGCAACAGTACCAAAATCTGGGTGAAAGAATTCACAAAGAATCAAGCTCAGCTTGTTTTTGAGGATTCGAGTAACTCTTTCTGGCCGAACTGGGGTCCGGATGGTCAATCGATCTATTTTGTCAGTGATCGAAGATTCAAGACAAGTAACATCTGGAAGATAAAAAAAGATTGGTCAGATTTGGGTCCTGTTACCAGATTTAAGAAAGGAGATGTCCGGTGGCTCTATGTAGCCTCAAAAGTACCGCGGGCTGTTTACGAAAAGGATTTTGGCATCTGGATTACTGATCTGGTAACTGGTAAATCACATCCTGTTTCTGTAGAAGCTCCTGCTGAAACCAAAGCTAACACTAATTTTTTTGTTGACAATGATCGAGCAAGTGAGTATCGGCTTTCTCCTGACGGTAAAAAGATAGCTGCAGTTGTGCGGGGAGAGATTTTTGTAACATCGAGCAGTGGTGGTTATGCCAGAAACATCACCAATAGCCCCTGGCGTGAGCGAGATGTAAACTGGGACAAAAAGAGTCAGAACTTAGTTTATGTATCAGACGTAAATGCCAATCCCGATTTGTACATAGTTTCTGCTCTCGGCAATGAAAAGCCCAGGCGCCTTACAAAGAGCGAAGAAGATGAGCTTTCGCCTCTGTTTTCTCCTGACGGAAAATGGATTGCTTACTACAGGGGGAAGCGCCAGATCCGTCTTATCCAGCCTGATGGCAAAAAGGATCACCTCCTCATAGAGGGAGATTTCGGAGGTCGCTTTGGCGATGATTTTGCATGGTCTCCTGACAACCGTTACCTCGCAGTGGTTATGATGTGTAACGGGAACCAGGATATTTTTACTGTTGACATTCAGTCCGGGGAGAAAACTCTCTTAACCAATACGGCTTACGATGAAAATGGAGCTCTATGGTCATCAGATGGAAAGTTTCTTCTCTTTCTTTCCAACCGCTTCGGCCACAGTTTCCCCGAGTTTACAGGCAAGTGGGACATTTACCAGCTCTATTTTGAACCCCAAAAACCAAAATTTGATGAGGATAAGTTTGAAAAGCTCTTCGCTGCTGATGAAAATAAAAAGAAAGAGGAGAAATCAGACAGCAAAAAGAAGGAAAAACTTCCCCCGGCAATTCACTTCAAGTTAGAGAATCTTGATCTCCAGACAAAGCAGGTAGCAAATACCTTGGGAAATGACAGAGAATATGTTCTTTCTCCAAAAGATACCTCCACAATCTATTTTGTTTCCAACATCGATGGGGAAAATCATCTCTGGAAAACAAACCTTAAGGAAAAGATGCGCGGGAAATACGAACCCTTTATGCCCGGGATAAAGAATCCAGGAAATCTTCAATTTGATGCAAAGGGTAAATATCTCTACTATTTGAGTAATGGAAAAATTGGTAGAATCAGTGTGAACGGAGGAAAGAATAAGAGTATTTCGTTTGAGACCAAAATTCAAGTCAACAAGACTGCTGACTATGAGCAGATGTTGGGAGAGCTTTATTATACCCTTCAATACTATTACTACGATTCCAGTCATCATCATGTGAACTGGAAGAAAGTCTATGAGCAGTTCAGGCCAGTTTTACAGCAGGCCCGTGAAGATCAAGATTTTTATGATTATGCTAACGAAATGATCGGCTATTTAAATTCCTCACACACAGGGATTCGTGGTCCGCGAAAGGAGAAAATTGAAGAACCCAGCGGTCACCTTGGAGTAGTCTGGAAGTTTTCTGATTGCAATATCATTCTGGAGAAAATTCTTAAAGACGGACCGCTTTACACTTATCGGGACAGTGTTGCAGTGGGTGATCGTCTTGTTGCTATTGATGAAAAGAAAATAGATGGGAAAAAGAATATCTGGAAATATCTGAACGGAAAACTGGGAAAGCGGGTAAAGCTTACATTCAAGAGCACTCTTTTGGGTAGAAACTTAGAAGTTTCACTGAAACCAGTTTCTCAAAGAGAAGAAGATCGGTTAGCTCTTGAAGAATGGATCCAGAGCAGGAAGAAACTGGTAAAAGAAAAGACAAATGATCAGGTAGCCTATATCTACATGCGTGCTATGGGACAACACAATTTGGAGCGGTTTCTAAAAGAACTGGAACGAGACGCTGTTCCAAGAAAAGCGTTGATCTTAGATTTGCGCTACAATTTTGGCGGCAGTGTCCACGATCGTGTGCTGGGAGCTCTAACCAAACCGGTCTATGCAAAATGGCGGGTGCGGGGTCTTTCAGAAACTCAGCAGTCTACTTTTGGATTTGCCAATAAACCTGTAGTTCTTATGATCAATGAAGTCACATTGAGTGATGGCGAAATGACAGCGAATGGATTTAAGACTCTGAAACGCGGTACCATTGTCGGGAATACCACATACGGCTGGCTGATTTTCACCACAGGTGTAGATTTGAGGAGCGGTAAATATTTTCGTTTGCCTTTCTGGGGATGCTATACCTTACAAGGACAAGATTTGGAAACCATTGGTGGTATTAAACCGGATATTCCCGTTGTAAATGATTTGAATGATAAACTTCAGAAAAGAGATCCTCAATTAGAAAAAGCCATTCAGGTTATTATGGAAAAGTACATTGGTTCACCGTAAATTGGAATTTCCCCTGTTCAAAACAAGTTAAGTTAGGGCTTCCTGAAAAAGTCCAAGTCAATACGATAATAGTAATTTATAGCCATACTTACAGCGTTCTTTGAAATTTTCAAGCCAATTTAAAATCAGCACAAAAAGAACCCCTTCCCAACGGGCGATGTTCATTACGAAGAAGTCAACTGCCATCCAG
>CAZPNF010000301.1:0-3421 GCA_964587715.1 uncultured bacterium
TAATATTAGCATTAGTATGACTGTAATATTAAATTTACCAAATAAATTTTCAATGCAAAACTTATTGCTAGATTTCTCTGATGAGCATAATGAAAAAGTTCAAGCAGCATTGTCAAAATTATCTATACCTTATGAACCACCACCAAAAGAAGTATACCCAATTGAAGAAAGAGCAAATCAAATCCTTGATCAAAATTATGAAGCTCAGACATGTATTATAAAACTTATAAGAAAATTAGAAGCTTATGAAATAGCTTTCCAGGATTTCACTACGATAAAAAATGGTATTGTTAAAAAACTTCAAGAATACCGAGAGCAGCATAATGTCTTTTTTCTTAGAATTGTATCTTATCTACCAACAGATGTACCTGAATTAAAAAAAGAGGAATTAGGAGTAAAAGTTTTAACGAACTTACCACCTGATGAGAAAACTATTCAAGAATTGCGTTCTATTGCTGACAAATACATGGAAGTAAGTTTAGATTTAACAGGTTACATCTGGGATCTACAAGTAGCTTTACAAAATAGACTTTTAGGCGAATTATTTGATAATAAAGTATCAATTCGTAAACCAAATGATCCAAGATATAAAGTTCTTGATTTGGATAATAATAAAGGTGTCTAACGAACAAGAGTTGCACCAGACTTTAAGACAAAATGTTCATAAACCCTCAAATCCGGATCACTTAGCAGATACAGGAATAAAAGATCAGAAAAGTCTGAGTGTAACGTATGGTTGCCTGTCCGCCAACGGTTTAAAGGCGGGAACTTGACCGGTGGAGATAGGTGGACTAATCTTACTTATACGGAATTTGCATTTTTTACAGGTTTCTCTCGGAGGAGGGATAAAAAACAGTTGCAATTTAGAAAATTATTGTTTACCTTGTATTACAATTAAATACAAGGAGCATAAATTATGAGTACAGCAATATCCGTACGTATACCAGATAAATTAGCCGCAGAGCTTGAAGATATTTCAAAAGATACTGAAAGGCCAAAATCTTTTCATATTCAGAAAGCAATTGAACAATATCTTTCCGATCGAGCAGATTTACAAGTTGCACTAGATCGCTTACACGATACTACTGATTCTATCATTTCAATAGAAGAAATGAGGGAAAAACTTGAGTTATAAAATTTTATTTAAAAGCTCAGTGTCGCGTGATCTGAAAAAAATCGATAAGTCAAAAGTTAGTACTATATTAGACAAAATAGAAAAAGAATTATCTGAAAATCCAACTAAATATCCTACGCTGTCAGGGAAGTTTAAAGGATTGAGAAAATTTCGTATCGGTGATTATCGCATAATCTATACAATACTCAATGATAAAGTTCTTATTTTAAGAATTGCCCATAGAAAGAAGGCGTATAGATAATTGTATACAACACGGTGGTTATATTATTGACGGCCGTGGGAATCTTTTTCTGGGCAATGTAAGAAGATTTATTTCGTACAATTTAAGAAAGGAGAGCGAATTCTCATGAAAAAGCAAACTTATTTAATCGGAATTTTTGTGGGGTTACTTTTTGTATTTTCCACTACATACTCTCAGCCAAAAAAACGTGTGGCTGTTTTTACATTTCAGGACAAAACCGACCACAGATGGCACTGGTGGAACGGCATATCTCCAGGTGAAGGTATGGCTGACATGTTAACAACAGCATTAGTAAAATCTGGTAAGTATGTTGTGATTGAACGTCAGGAAATTAATAAAGTCTTAGAAGAACAAAAAATGGGACAGGCCGGACTGGTAACACCGGAAAGTGCAGCTAAAATAGGAAAACTTCTGGGAGTAGAACTGGCTGTCATGGGTGCTGTTACGGAATTTGGGTACTCCAAAGGAGGTACTGGAGGACGCATCAAAGGGATAGGTATTGGGGTAAAAAAACAAAAGGCCACCGTTGCTGTGGATGTACGATTTGTCAATACTACCACCGGCGAAATTATAGCTGCTGAAAATGTCCGGAAAGAAAAATCTAAAAGCGGCCTGCAGATAAACAGCTCAAAATTTGCTTTCAGAGATAAAAACGATTTTGACAATTCCTTAGTGGGAAAAACTACTAGAGAAGCAATCGATTCAATTGTAGAATTAATTGACAAACAGATGACACAACTCCCATGGGAAGGAAAAATCATTATGGTCAGGGGGAATTCTGTTTACATAAAGCCAGGTTCAAATGCCGGTGTAAAAGTGGGAGACATATTTTACATATATACAAAAGGTGAGGAACTCATAGACCCTGATACAGGTCTTTCTCTGGGAAGCGAAGAGAAAAAAATAGGTTCAGTTCAGGTAACAGGTATCCTTGCCAATGGAAAGGCTGCAAAAGCAGTTATCAAAACAGGAAGCGGATTCAAAAAGGGTGATCTGGTAAGGGTTAAGTAATGAGCTTAAAAATTATGTCTAATACTAAAAACATTAGTGAAACTGAAAAACACGCTTTAAGAGAAGCCAAAACTAATTTAGAGGCAAAATGGCCCTATGTGAAATTATTATTATTTGGCTCAAAAGTGAAGGGAACAGTTGATAAAGAATCTGATTTAGACCTTTTAATCATGCTTCCTTGCCCTGTAACAGAGAATATAAGAAAACAGATTGTTCATATGGTTTTTAATATAAATCTTAAATATGAGACCAATATAAGTCCACTCATAGTTTCTGAACAAGAATGGAATCATTCGCTTCTCTCTGTGCTTCCTATTCACATTATTGTTGAGAAGGAAGGGATACCCTTATGAAACAGGAAGAATATCTCAAAGAAATTATACATTACTGGTTAGAAAAAGGGGATGAATCCTTAGAAGCAGCTCAAGACGAAATGAAGGCAGGTCGTCTTTCTCAGTAAATAGAATTTATTACGCTTGTTTCTATACTGTTAGTGCACTTCTACTTCAAAAAAGATTTCAGTTTAAAAAAACTAGTTTTTAAAACCCCGTGCGATTCCGGCGTTACGCCAGATTTCGGGAATGACTGAAAAAAAACCCCGTATTAAACTGAAGATACTTTTTACAATATTCCTCCTAGTGTAATCCACCCTATTCTTGAAGTTAACTTTTCTAACTATAATTGTGGGATGTTAGTTTTATTAAGTTGTATAATATTTCCATATTATACATTAAGTGGTCATTTATTCAAAAAACAGTCTTTAAGGATAAAACTCTGGGTTTCCTTGCTCAAAATTATTGAGATTCTTCTTTAGAGCTTCATAAAATCAGTTTAAAGACCTTTTTTATCTCATTTATTGTAAAATGATATTCTTTCTCAATAATATCAAGATTTCCAACATTTCCCAATTTCTTAGGGAAACAATCAAATTTTTTTTCATATTTGATAAACTGTTCTTCAATCAATGAGATTCCTTTAGGACTATAAAGCCCTTCATTAAGAAAGCCTAAAAACTCGAAGAGAAATTGCAGAAG
>CAZPNF010000302.1:0-3398 GCA_964587715.1 uncultured bacterium
ATCTGGATCACTTAGCAGATACAGGAATAAAAGATCAGAAAAGTCTGAGTGCAACATGTGACTGCCTGTCCGCCAACGGTTTAAAGGCGGGAACTTGGCCGGTGGGGTTGGGTGAACTAACCTTACTTATACGGAATTTGCATTTTTTACAGGTTTAGATGTCTCTCGTTCCCAAACTGAGTTTACGAACGAGAAGAAAGGGGTTTTAAATTTCTCTATTTTTCCTTGACATTTAAAAAACTGTTTATTATAATTTACTTGATTTAGTTATTTGTTAAATATCATTGTTATACGGATGCCATCGCTCTGAAGCGGTGGCATCCATAACGTGGGAAATAAAGTATAAGGCTATGCAGACTTTAGGATTAACTGATAGAATAGTGAACAATGACAAAAAATTTCCAATATTGAGAAACATAGGTCATGGGACTTCAACTTAAAAGTTTCCTAATATTGGAAAACTTTATTTTCCCGATATTGGGAAAAAATTTGTGGAGATACTTGGCGCATAAACTATAGGTTATCTCGTTAATAAAAGTCTTTACTTTTAAGTTTGCATGACGTATATTGCAAGAAATATACGCCAGGAGGAAAAAATGAATACGAAATTAACTTTGAGGCTTGATGAAGATGTAATAATCTGTATTAAGAATTATGCAATCAAACATCAACTTTCAGTATCAAAACTTACAGAAAATATATTCCGAAAAGTTTTGGATTCGACCAAGGATTATACACATGATTTAACACCAATAGTGCAAAAGTATAAAGGAATTGTAAAAGATAAAGAAATAAACGAAGATGAATATTTAATTGAATCTTTGACAGAAAAGCATTCATGATATGGATAAATTATATATGGACTGCAATATACTAATCGATTGGTTAACAGATCGACCACCTTTCTCAATCTACGCAAATAGATTATTGTCTCTAATTGAAAAGGAAATAATAAAAGGAATCGTTTCTCCGCTAACACTCTCAAATACATATTGTATAATCCGGAAACACACAAATAATAAAATTGCAAATGAATTTTTAAATGACGCAAAAAAACTTTTTGACATTTTAGACATTACAAAAAAAACAACTATTACTGCAATAGAAAGTAAGTACAAGGACTTTGAAGACGATCTTCATTATTATACAGCTATTGAAAATAATTTGAATTATATAATTACAAGAAATAAGAAAGATTTTATTCAAGATAAGATTAAAATAATGACGGCAGAAGAATATTTGCTATTGAACAAAAAATAATAGAAGTAGCGTATGTATCCCGGTTGTACACTAAGAGATAACCCATGCATGAACAGGATGAAACCGCTTGCTTTTATTTTCAATTTTTGGTTCGGCCAAGGGTTTGCGCGGAGCGTTAAGGTAACCGCTCCCAGCCAGAGACTGGGAGCGAGAAAAATAAATGGCCGTTTCAATGAATATAAAGATATGGTTAAAATATTTGGTCATGATTTGGAAGAGGGCTATTTCAAGAAAATAATATATTCCCACAGGAGAAAATGTGTTGGTTCAACGGGAACTTGAATAATTGGCTTTTTTAATAAGGTGGTCGTTAAGGGTTAAGATCAATGCTACAAACATAGCCTTTTTATTCATCCGCTCAAGCCGTGCATTTTCAAGCTTTGTTTTTCTTTCAGCAAATATCTTTTCTTGGTGACCCAAGAGCATATCCTCTGGTGTTATATAGCCAATGCTTGAATGAAGTCGTTTTGTGTTATAGATCTCAATGTACTCGGCGAGTTGACTCTTCAATTCCTCTAAACTAAGAAAACTGTTCTTACGAATCAACTCATTTTTGCATGTTTGGTAAAATCGTTCAATTTTCCCATTGGACTGTGGGTAATAAAAACGTGTTCTCCTGTGAGTGATACCCACAAGCTGTAAATAGTTTTTCAGTTCTTTGGCAATAAACTGCGGTCCATTATCTGTGATCAGAATCGGCGAGACTCCTGGATATTTCTCCTTTGCCCGTTCTAACATAATTTCAATATCCAAAGCTTCAATCGATAGCTTAAGTTCGTAATGAACTATATATCTCGAAAACCCATCGATAAGACAGGCAAGGTAAACAAACGTACCTTTGAAGTTGATATAGCTGATGTCCAGATGCCAGTGCTGATGTGGTCGTACAGGTTGAATAAAGCCGCTGCCCTTTGTTTTTTGATGTCTCCATTGAGTGGTAAGTAACCCTTCATTTTTCAGTATCCTATAGACCGTTGACGGACTGACGGCACCCACATCTTCATCAAGCATCATAAAACAAAGTCTTCTATACCCTTCATCCATGTGCTTGAGTCTGTACGAAATGATTGCCCGCTTCTCCAAAGGAAATAACCAATGAGACTTGGGAAGTTGTCCATTATGTTCTGTTTGACGATCTTGTCTTTTTTCCCAATCGTAGTATTTACCAGCGCTCAAAGAAAGCCACAAGAGCATTCTGGTTATAGCAATTTGGGTCTTCTTTTGCCAGTAATTGAGATAACCTAATACCTCATTCCTCTTTTCCCGGGAGACCCAATGACCCCTTAGATCTCCCCAGATGCTTTTTTTAACTTGAGGTTCTCCTCCATTAATTCAGCAATAACTTCATTCCGGTTTTTGAGAATCTCCTCAAGTCTATTTATTCTCTTGTTGTTTTTATCCTTTGAACGCTTTGTTGAAAATGTTTCTACCGCACTCTCAAAAAGCTGCTTCTTCCACCTGTAAAACTGATTGGGATGAATTCTGTACTTATCACATATCTCAGCTATTGAAAGATTTTTCTCAATATGTTCTCGTAATATACTGACCTTTTGTTCCGATGAATACCTTTTACGTTCCATAATTCGGCTCCTTTCATTAAGACTTTACCACCTTAATTTAAAACCGAATTATTCAATTTCCAACTGAAGCATAACAAAAACAATCTCGTTTCGTTGAAATATTTGATTGGGTGTATAAACCATCAAATGAATATTTTAAAAAAATTCTGGAAGGCGATATCGAGCATGCTAAGCAAAATTCTCTCTACGTGGGATTAAAGCGTAAAAAAAATAAGATCGATATGAAAAATAGAATAGTCAATCCGATTAAGATGATAAGAAAAAAGGCAGAGAAACAAATTAATTTGATTCAGAAATGTTTGTTAGAATTAATAATTTCTGTAAACAAAGACTTGTGGATCATTGATTCTGATTATTTGGATGATTATTTGACTGAAGAATTATACAAGGATCTTAAAACAAAATGGAAAATAGTAGATAAAAATTTTAATAGAAAATTAGAGAGATTAGAAAAATCAGAATAGTGGAATGTCTAACGAACAAGAGTTGCACCAGACTTTAAGACAGAATGTTCATTAACCCTCAAATCCGGATCACTTAGCAGACAGAGGAATAAAA
>CAZPNF010000303.1:0-3381 GCA_964587715.1 uncultured bacterium
GATGAGGGCCAATTATGGGAAAACTATATAATCACTGAACGAATAAAACGGCAGGATTATCTTAGGCATGCAGTCAATTTTTACTTCTGGCGAACCTACGATCACAAAGAGATTGATCTAGTAGAAGAACGGGACGGGAAAATTTACGGTTATGAGATTAAACTGCATAAATCAGGAACAAAAGTTCCCAAGGATTGGAAAAAATCCTATCCAGACGCTGCACTGGAGATTGTAAATCGTGACAATTATTTGCGGTTTATTATGTAATTCCGATGTTTACTTTTAAGTTTTTCTCTTAACAAGAATTTTATCACGGCGAAGAGGTGAATCCGTGCTTATAAACTTGGTAATACCAGACATCCATGAAATCATTGAGAACAAGGATTGGACCAGTCTAAAAAAGTTCTTGGTTGATTTGGCGCCAGCAGATATAGCCGAGCTGCTGAACGACATTGATGAGAAGGATGCAGTAATTTTATTTCGCCTCCTTCCCAGGCAATTGGCCTCGGATGTGTTTGCTGAGCTGGAAAGCTCAAGACAAGAATTTATTTTAACTCATATAGTAAATGCCGATATTAAACGATTGATGCAAGATCTGTCTCCAGATGACAGGACAGATTTGTTTGAAGAACTGCCCGGGAAATTAACTCAGAAAATATTAAATCTTCTACTCATTGATGATAGGAGGAATCCCTTGAATTATTAGGTTATCCTGAAGACAGTATTGGGCGTCTAATGACCCCGGATTATATAGCTCTTCGTCCGGATTGGAACATTGAGAAAGCTCTCAAACATATTCGCAAGCGGGGTAAAGACGCCGAAACAATTAACATGATCTACGTTACTGACAAAGATTGGAAATTGATAGATGACGTTCCGATCAGAAGGTTTATTCTGGCAAAACAGCAACAACTTGTTTCTGAAATTATGGACTACAAATTCATTGCCATTAATGCAATGGAAGATCAGGAGAATGCTTATCATATCATGAAGAAATATAATTTAAATGTCTTACCCGTTGTAAACTCTGAAGGTATTCTCCTCGGTATTGTTACAATTGATGATATATTGGACGTTCTGGAAGAAGAGATCACCGAAGATTTTCACAAAACTTCTGCTGTAAGTCCTGTTGAGGAAAGTTATACTTTTGCTTCACCTGGTTTATTATATAGAAAGAGAATGGGCTGGTTAATGCTTTTACTTGTTGCTGATTTCTTTTCTTCAAGTATTATTGCCCATTTCCAGAATGCTTTGCAGGCTGTAATCGCATTAGCATTTTTTATTCCGGTTCTGATAGACAGCGGAGGGAACATTGCTGCACAGTCTTCCACTCTGGTTATACGTGCACTTGCCACAGGAGAATTAACTTTGGGAAAATGGTTTTCTGTTGTAAAAAAAGAACTTTTTGTGGGTATAATGCTGGGTATTACTCTTGGAATTATTCTTTACGCCAGAAGTTATTTCTGGAGAGGCGGTCCCCAAGTTGGACTCATTGTCGGACTTTCCATGGTGATGATAACCCTCTGGTCAAACTTATTGGGCGGTCTCCTGCCAATTGTCTTGACTAAATTCAAACTGGATCCAGCAGTTATAAGCGGACCTCTCTTAACCACTGTAGTAGACTCCACAGGGCTGTTGATCTATTTTATGCTGGCTCAATCTATTTTTAAGATTGCTTGATTTCTCAAAAAGGTGTTCTCTACCTTTCTTGCGCAGATTTAGATCATTTAGTATTCTACTCCTGAATTCACGTGCCATTCTAATGAAGAACCAGTTAATTCCGGAGATTATCTGGGGGGCAGAACAGAATGCAAATACCAAAGATACTCCCTTGTCATATATCCTCTTGATGAAAGGCTTGTTATTATAGTTTTTGACCCGGAAAAGAAAGAACTTAAAGAATTCCAGCATCTTTATTATTTCCCGCCTGATTCTGCTTACAGAGTCCATGCCAGATTTATCAAATTTGACAAGATGGAACAAATTCAAATGATTACAAGTCAGAATTTGATAAAAACTTTTTATAGATATGCAAAAATCATCTTTAAAATAAAAGGACAGAAGAAAGTTCTAATGGCATACAAAAAAGATCTCAGTAAAGGTCCGGGAGAAGCATGGCTTTTTATCCCGTAATCTCACTCCCAGTCTCCAGACTGGGAGTGAACACCTGAGGCTCCAGCCTCCCCATAAGGCGTTCCCAGTCAAAGACCGGGAACGAGGACAAGAGTACATTGCTAATGCTAAGGAATTTTCGAAAAATGCAATCTATCTTGCAGTTCGCGCCCACATACGCCATACCGAAATAGACTATGATATGTTGCTATCAAAAGGATATGATCGATATGATGCCAGATCACTTGCCAGATACGGTAATCCCCGAAAGAAAACACTTGACTCTTTTGAACAAACTTCTTACCTTGAAGTAAGGTTTAGCAGTTAATGTAAGGAGAAAATCGATGGCTTTGGCAACAATTACATCCAAAGGGCAAATTACTATCCCAAAATCTGTGCGGGATCATCTAAAATTAAAAGCCGGTGATAAGATAGATATCATCATAGCTGAAAAAAATCAGGTCATTTTTAGACCAGTCTCAAAAAAAGTG
Source organism: uncultured bacterium (assembly GCA_964587715.1). Classification (GTDB taxonomy): domain Bacteria; phylum Zhuqueibacterota; class QNDG01; order QNDG01; family DSAB01; genus CAYYPT01. Next base: position 2,604 of record CAZPNF010000303.1, read on the forward strand.
GATGACCTTTTTGGTAAATTACACAGACTAGATAGAAAATCTGTTTCTGTCGATGGGATGAATAAAGTAATCAAGCAGAAAATAGAGGATACCTTCAATGAAAGCTCTTGATACTAATGTACTAATCAGATTTCTTGTAAAAGACAACGAACAGCAGGCAGAAGCAGTTTATAATCTATTTAAACTGACGGAGAGTCAAAATGGGGAATTTTGGGTTCAAATACTTGTGCTTCTGGAGACGCTATGGGTTTTAGAAGCTGCTTACAAGATTTCCAGAGAAGAAATAATAGACTCTATAGATGATCTTCTACGAATGCCAATCCTAAAATTTGAGGCCCACTCAGCAATTCAAAGTTTTTTATTATCTGCGCGAAAATGCAAAATTGATCTTTCGGATCTCCTTATTGCACATTCTTCAAAACTGGCTGGCTGTGAAAAGATTATTACATTTGACAAAAAAGCATCAAACTTTGAATTGTTTGAGTTGCTAAACCAAGAATAACAGCAAAACAAGCACAAGAGCCTCTACAATCAAAATTTCTTCCCCAGAAGCTCCCTCGGGAGCAAAATGTTTATATAGTATCATCAAATCCTCTTGATTTTCTTAGAAGAATCTTTTAGCTTATAGCAACTAAAAGTTGTGGGGTATAAATACGAGAGATTTATGAAGAGAATAATTTATAGATATCTTTTTGAGAAAAGTCTTTTCGTACTGTATGCGATGTGCTTTTCACTCTTCTTTACCTCTGGAGGAAGAACACAGAGCACAAACCAGAAA
>CAZPNF010000304.1:0-3379 GCA_964587715.1 uncultured bacterium
CTATAAGCTTAGTGTATACCGGAGATCAGTATGAAAAGTTTGCCCGTGAAAAAGGATTATCCTCCCTCAAAGATGCGGCTGAGAATGCCATTGTAGTTGCTGACTCTCTTGTAGCAATAGAATGGCGGAAATTAAAGAAATTGTCACAGGCAAAGACAGTGACTTTGAAAAAGAAGGAAACTGTACCTCTAACGACGGCTGAAAGCTGGCTCGCCATGGCTTATGATAATTACATAAAACTTTTTCCCTTTGACAAAAATACAGCTACGGTTCTTGCAAATGCCGGGGCTCTATATTACACTCACAACAAATTTGCAGAGGCACTGAAATATTTTAAGACACTTATAAAATATTTTCCCAGGAGCGAACAGATTCAGAATGTTCGATACTCGATTTTAGAAAGCTATTTTGGATCGCAGGATTACGATAGTGCTGAAATATTAGCTAAAAAAATCATGGAAGGAAATACACCAGAGGAAATCAAAAAGAAAGCCGAAAGACGACTGGGTGAAGCTATTTTCTTCAAAGCTCAAGCCTTCTCCGACGCAGGTAAGGCTTCCATGGCGGGAGATGAGTTTTATAGAATGGCTCTGGAAGTTCCCTCTCTTGATTTTGCTGATAGGGCGCTTTTCAATGCAGGAAGAGAATATGAAAAGACTCATAGTTATGACAATGCTATCAGAGCGTATGAATTGCTGTGGGTTTCGTACGGTGGGTCTTCTTACCTGTTGGATGCTTTGAACAATCTTGCCTTCGACTGTGGTGAAGTAAAAAAATATGAAAAGGGAGCTGAAGTATACGAAACTCTATCTGATTTGCTAAAGGAAAAGGAAAAAGCAAGGGATGCTCTCTATAATGCCTGTATCTTTTATGAAAAGGCCAAGAATTGGCAGAAAGCTATAGAAACCAGTACAACCTACGCTGATCATTATCCAGAGGCAAAAGATGCTCCAGCCATTTACTTTAAAGTAGGGGCTTATTATCGCAGGATAAATGATCCTGAGTCTGCGGTGAAAATATACTCTGATTTTCCCGAACGTTTTCCAGATTCTCCTCCTGGGGTTGAAGCATATTTTAGAATAGGAAAGTATTATTTTGATAAAGACTCTCTGGCAGAGGCAGAGAAAGCTTTTTATAAAGCTTTCTCCTTAAGTAATCTCCTTAAAAGTAAAGGCTTGAATGAAAACAATTATTATGCATCTGAGGGACTTTATTTTGCCACCAGACTTCTCCACGATCGATTTAAAAAAATATCCTTTACCTTACCAGAGGAAGTTTTAAACCAGACTGTTGCCCAAAAACAGGCGCTGCTTCAGCAGCTTGTGGATCAATACACAAAGATAATTTCTTACAAGACTCAACGTTTGCCAGAATCTGTTTATCGTATTGGTGAGGCGTACGAAAATTTTGCTCAGGCCTGGGCACATCAAGAAATCCCGGATGTTGATCCGACCACTCGGGCCGTTAGAGAGAAAGAGATCAGTGAGAGCACTACCAGAATCTACAGCCAGGCTCTATCAGCATACAAAAAAGCTGTCGAAGTTTTAAAAAGAATTGCAGAGGGGAGAACTTCTCAACAGGAGAGCAATGCATCTTCTTCTGTGCCAGGCGACAGCCTTGTTTCTCTAACTAAGAATTGGTTTGAAAAGGCCAAAGAAAAGGTTTCGGAGACACTTTACCAGATGGCCGAGATTAATACTCACTCTGTGGAGCGATTGCTCGGTGCACCTATTCCTGAGGATCTTACGGGTGTAGCTCGTTTAGAATACCAGAGCCAGGTTTTGATTAAAGCCATAAAACCTCTCTTAGACATAGTTGTAGAAGCCCACATGCGGAACTTAAAAACAGCTGATAGTCTAAGTATAGAGAATAAATGGACAGAAGCGTCCAGAGCAAAAATTATTTCCTCGCTTAGTTTGTTAGGAAAGAAATACGAAGATCTTTCTTTTGAGGCAGTGAAGGGATATAAGCAGGCGGCTTTGCTTTATCAGAAAATGACTATTGATGAGAACAAAGAACCTACAGAAAGTTTCCTTATTAACATGGCCAATTTTCTTGATTTTTCCAGATATTTTTCTCAGGCCGTTATTGTTTTTACTAAAGATGGAGTAAAGAAAGCAAGAAAAGGTAAAATCAAGCCCTCTGAGATTGCAGGGATGGAAGATGAGATGGTTCGTTTTGTTCTTCAGATGGCTGATTCTCTGGAAAGTCTCATTGCCAGTGGAACAAAAGGTCAAAAGAAGGTCGAAGAACTCTTCCAGAAAGCAAATGATCCTATGTACGAAGATATACTTTCTGTGTTTGAAGATAATGTTTTTTTCCTCGATGAGAATTTGAAGACTATTTTAGAGACAGCGTACAACACAAATAAAGAGTTTGAGATTCCAGCTCCCTCAGGGGAATGGCTTGCTGTACGTTTGATAAAACTGGATCCTGATACTTATGCTAAGAAACTGAACATTTCGCTGGAAAAACTCGCTGTTCCTGCAGACACAACCTGGTGGTACAGTTCTGTTTATCAAGAAGGGTGGCAAGACTCTAGTTTTGATATGAAAGGATGGCTGCATCCACGGGCAGGCGTTGATTCCGGTTTTGTATTGGCTGTGGGTATTGTTCCTCGAAGTTCTGGAATTACGGTTGAAGATAGCAATTTTTTCTATGTTCGTAAGGAAATAGATGTTCCTGGTTTCCCTGTCTCGGGAGAGATTATTTTCCAGCTTGATTTTCCTGATAGTGTTTTTCTTAATGGGAAGGATTTAACCTCGAAGTTGGGCACAAAAACACCAGTTTTATTAACGTCGTTTCTCCGCAATGGAAAGAATCTTTTAGCCGCGGAATGGCGTAAAAAAGATAAGGCTTTTGTGAGCGGCATGGTTAAAATCAGGTACATCTCCCGAAAAATTTTACCCAAGAGTAAGGTGAAGGTAGAATGAGAGCGGTTTTTATATCTTCGATCGTTTTCATGGTGTGTGTGTTCGTTCTGTTCCAAAATGCGAATGCACAAACTGTTACTCAGGATACCACAGAACAAAAGTTGGAGACAAAAACAACAAAGAAAGATTCCTCAACAGGGGGAGAGCTGGTGTTGAAAGCTATAGAGATTAAGGGGAAAATAGAAAAACCCGGGGTAATTATTATGCCGAAGCGGGTAGAACCAGAGTTGGGCAAGATGGAATTGGAAAGAAGTTTTCAACGAGAACTCAAGCAGGGGGTTGGAGAAGTACCAAAGCCAGAGAAGGAATTGCAGCAAGTTGATCGGGTGAAAAGTATCAAGAAAACGATTGAAAGAAAACGAAAATAATGTTATATTCTTGTGAGAAAAAGTTTCTAACGGAGGTAGTTTATGTCTGAATTATGGCACAGCTTCAGTCCGGGTTGG
>CAZPNF010000305.1:0-3377 GCA_964587715.1 uncultured bacterium
TACATGTTCAAGTAATAATCAAACCCATAATTTTTACATTTTGATATGTAATTTTAGTATTTGATTTTTGATTTTTGATGTCTTATCTCCAGATTTTAATTACACAAAAACTCATTTGTGTACTTCTCGTCGGTTTGAGGCGAAGCTTCGCTAGTAATTTTTTAACATAATGTCTTTGCTTATCTCTGTAACGATCTTGAAAAAGAAAAAACTGTTTTCTTAATATGGAGATATGGAGAAAGTGACAGAATTGTTTGAGAGGAAGTTTTCATTGATTATAAATAAACCACAACATCACCTAATCTTGCTCCAACGTTTTGTTCTCGGCCTTTTCTTTTACTTTGCGATAATTAACCTATCGGGTTTTCAATTGCAGGCTCAAGAGCATAGGTTAGTGATTAATGAGATTATGTATGATCCACTGACAGGCCAGCCCGAATGGATAGAACTTTTCAACCCTGGCAGTGAAAATGTAAATCTCTGCAAATGGCAGATTTCAGACAGTAATACCGATCGTAGAATCTTAATTACTGATAAGGATTCCTTTGTTTTCCCATCGGGATATGTGGTTATATCTCAGGATTCATCCATTGTTAGATTATTTTCTCCATTCAGTGGTACTCTTTTTGTCCCGGGTAAATTCCCGCGATTAAACAATGACTCTGACAGCGTTGTTCTGTTTGATTCTTCGGGTTCTGTTGTTGATAGCGTAGATTATCAATCAAAATGGGGGGGAGGCGACGGCTTTTCATTAGAGCGGATCAATCCCCAAAGTTTTTCCAACAACAGTTCGAATTGGAGTCAGTGTGTCTCAGTGGAGGGCGGTACTCCCGGAAGAAAAAACAGCGTCTTCGTTTCTTCTCTTCCTTCTCAGGCAATGGTTTCTGTTTCTCCCAATCCTTTCTCGCCTGATGGAGATGGAATTGAAGATGTGGCAGCTATCTCTTATACTCTTCCAACAAAAACTTCTGCAGTCAATCTCAGAATTTACGACCTTCATGGAAGATGCATCAAGAGCCTTTTGGGAGCTTCTCCTTCAGGGTCACGTGGTTCTATTATCTGGGATGGTAGAGATGAAGCAGGAAGAATCTGTCAGATGGGCATCTACATTGTTTATATAGAGAGCCTCAACAGTGGGGCAGGAAAAGTTGCTTCGGCTAAAACAACTGTTGTTTTAGGTAGGAAATTGTGAGGTAAGTTATCCACATTTCTACAATTAAAGGAAAACCAAAGTGAATGCCATTAAATTTCTTGGTACAGCGGGTGCAAGATTTGTAGTAATGAAGCAGCTCCGTTCTTCAGGTGGGATATGGTTGACTCTTGGAGACAAAACTTTTTTAATCGATCCTGGCCCTGGTACTTTAGTGAGGTGTGCTTCGAGTCGTCCTAAGCTCAATCCAGCCAAGTTGGATGGGATAATTCTTACTCATCGCCATTTAGATCATGCAGCAGATGTCAACATCATGATCGAAGCAATGACAGAAGGAGGATTCAAAAAACGAGGTGTTCTTTATGCTCCTGCTGATGCTCTGGATAATGACCCGATAGTCTTGCAGTATCTTCGCAGCTTTGTGGAAGAAATAGAAATTCTCCGGGAAGGCGGTGAGTACAAACTCGGAGATGTTTTCTGGGAGACGCCTATCCGCAACATTCACGGTGTTGAGACGTACGGGCTGAAATTCAAAATACCTTCGGGAGGTTCACTTAGTTTTATGAGCGACACCCGTTATTTCCCCGAGCTTGAAAGAGTCTACAGCGCTGATATTGTTGTTCTCAATGTCGTTCTTTATCGGCCTTTCAAGGATCGAATTATTGATCATCTCACAGCAGCAGATGCTGAAAAGATACTTCAATCAATGCGGCCTAAGCTTGGTATTCTTTCCCATTTTGGGATGACAATGCTTCGCGCAAAACCATGGGTAATTGCTGAGGAAATGAAAGAGCGTTTGGGAATCCCTGTGATTGCTGCCCGTGATGGTATGAGTGTGGAGATTGATAAGTATCTATAAATCCCTGTAGAAAAGTGAGAAAAAGCTTGCTTATATAGAAGAATTTTGATATATTTAGAAAGTTAAAAAAACTATCAGAAAGGAGGGATCAATTACTTTATGCCGGCTGTAAAAATTCGCGATAACGAACCTTTTGAAAGAGCATTTAGACGATTTACAAAACAGTGCGAGAAGGCAGGTTTGATGTCGGATATAAAAAAGCATCAACACTACGAAAAGCCAAGTGAGAGGAAAAAACGAAAGTTGGCTGCTGCCAAGCGTAAACAGCGCAAGCTTCAAATGATGTTCGGGAGTTAAATATGGGGCTCGAACAGAAGCTCGTGGATGATATGAAATCTGCAATGAAGTCCGGGGATAAAATACTTCTCTGGACCATACGTATGCTACGTGCTCAGTTAAAAAATGCAAGCATTGCAAAGGGAAAAGATCTCTCTGATGAAGATATTATAGAGGTTCTTTCCAGAGAAGCGAAAAAGCGGAAAGAATCTCTTGAGCTGTACAAAAAGGCGGCCGCACTGATCTTGCACAAAAGGAAGAAAAAGAACTGGCAATTATTACTTCCTATCTTCCTGAGCAGCTTTCGCAGGATGAGGTGGAGAAGGTTGTTGATGAAATCATTACTGAAACAGGAGCTGAAAGCCTGCGAGATATTGGAAAAGTTATGGGCGCTGTCATGTAAAAGGTTAAAGGTAGAGCAGACGGGAAGATAGTTCAGGAGATAGTAAGGAAAAAGTTGAGTTAACCCCGAATTAACGTATAGGGGATCTATTTATAGCTATTCTCGGTCATCTAAATAGAATGTGATTCGAGTAGGGAACGTTACTTATCCCTTAATTCGGGGTTAATAGACAAGTTTTATTTTTTGTTAGAGGATAAAAACCCTGTACATAAACGTGTAGGGTTTTTTGTGTATTGGGGGAATAGACCGTAGAGACGCATAATCATGCGTCTCTACTTTTGATTGAATGTGTGATGGTAGAAATAGCCTATCTTAGCCTTTCTCTTCCAGGGGCTCATGCATCTACAGAGAGGTTAAACACCCGTCATTCATGTTTCCCCCCGTTTTTTTATTTTTCCTTGACATTAAAGAAATTGTTTATTATAATTTACTTGATTCAAGAATTATTTACTGAACTCTATTCCCCCGCGATTTTACATCTTAGATACTGCAGCTTGGTTTATTCCTCGGAGGTTGCTTATAACTTTGTCGGATGAGACAGATGGTTTTATCCAGAGATAAAAGAAAGCCCAAATTATTGGATGAGGTGCGGTTTACACTTCAAGCCAAACACTACAGCTTGCGGACAAAAGAAGCTTATGTAAACTGGATCAAAAGATTTATCTTTTTCCACGGAAAACAACATCCTC
>CAZPNF010000306.1:0-3373 GCA_964587715.1 uncultured bacterium
GAAAATCCTACATTAAAAATTTTGAACTTAAGAGGAAAGCCTGATAAACTTACAATAATATTTCTTCCATCATTTGTTATGATTGATATCGGGTCTATTTTTAACAGATTGATTCATTAAAGTATAAAAACAAAGATGCAGTTATTGAAGCTTTATCAGAAACGGATATGGTGTTTATCACATGTGGTATGGGAGGTGGTACCGGGACTGGCGCAGCACCAATAGTGGCAGAAATCGCACGGGATCTTGGTGCACTTACCGTTGGGATTGTAACAAAACCATTTCTCTTCGAGGGTGCCAGACGGATTGAAAAAGGCGAAATGGGAATCAAAGCCTTGAAGGAGTCTGTTGACACTTTGATCGTTGTTCCGAATCAGAAGTTGATTTCACTTGTTCCCAAACATACACCGTTAGAAGATGCCTTTAGAGTAGCAGATGGAATTTTGCTTCATGCTACCAGGGGAATCTCTGACGTCATTAATGTTCCGGGATTGATCAATCTTGATTTTGCCGATGTTAAAACTGTGATGAGCCAGATGGGTGATGCTTTGATGGGGTCAGGTGTAGCCTCCGGTGAAACACGGGCTAAAGATGCAGCAGAGCAGGCGATTTCCAGTCCCCTGATTGATGATGTTTCTGTTGAGGGCGCTTTAGGAGTTTTGGTTAACATAACAGGGGGTAAGGATCTCAGCATAAACGATGTGAGTGAGGCGACCTCGATTGTGTACGATGCTGCAGGTTCAGAAGCCAACATAATTTTTGGGGCAGTAATTGATCCATCTATGAACGGGGAGATCAGAGTGACAGTAATAGCTACTGGATTCCATCGGAATGGTTTTAGAAGCAGTTTTTACAGGGAAAAAACGAATAACGATTTTGTTCCTTCCTCTGTCGGAAAGGATGCTCCTCTCTTTCAGAAGTTGGAAGCTGAGCCTCTTGAGCAGACACTCGGAGACATATTTGGACACGATGGTGGTCTTTCGTTCATGTCGAAAGAAGATTTAAATATTCCTACTTTTATTCGTAAGCAAATGGATTGATGCTCTGTGGAGCACCGGAAGGGAATATCTGGGAAATCGAGGCAAAAGCAGTCGTTTAAAAACTCAGCGGAAAAGTTTCTACGCTATGAGAAGGGAACGCTACCTCTTAAGAAAAGTGCTTCTGTTCGGATAGCGCTTGTTTATCCAAACAGTTATGGCGTGGGAATGGCAAATCTGGGTTTTCAAACGGTCTACCGTCTTTTCAATGAGCATCCTGAGGTGAGGTGTGAAAGAGCATTTGATCAGTGTTCTTCTAATAGCGGAATCAGGACACTTGAATCAAAGGAGCGTCTGGACAGATTTGATGTAGTAGCTTTTTCACTCTCTTTTGAAATTGATATTCTGAATTTAATTTGCTGTTTGAAAAAGTCCAATATTACTCTTCTGGCAGAAGATCGCAGAGAAAGAGAACCGCTTATTCTTGTTGGCGGCGCTGTCGCAAGTATTAATCCTTCTCCTCTTTTATCTTTTGTAGATGGCCTCCTTGTAGGAGAAGGAGAAGATATTTTCCAGCAGATTGCTGATGTTCTATTTTCCTCCCTGCGCAATAAGATTTGCAGGGAGGAAAAGCTCCTTGCGTTGGGCAAGATAAGCGGAGTTTTTATCCCAAGATTTCACACCCGTGTTAAGCGTCATATTATTCCTTCCTTAGAAGCTTATCCTATCTATACTCCTATTGTAACACCGTTAAGTCATTTTGCCAACATGTTTGTCGTGGAAGTAGGCCGTGGCTGCACAAGGGGATGTTTTTTCTGTGCAGCACAGAAAGTGTACTATCCGCTCAGATTCCATTCTGCAAAATCGATTCTGGAAACTATTGAAGAAAAAAACCCTGGTGCCACGAGAATTGGTCTGGAAGGGGCAGGGCTTTCAGACTATCCTGAGCTTGAAGGTCTCTGTGAAGCTCTTGTCAGTAAGGGGCACGAAGTTTCTTTTTCCTCGATACGTGCCGATAGGGTTACCCCGGGATTAATAAAAATATTGAATAGAGGGAATGTACGATCATTTGCAATGGCTCCAGAAGCAGGTTCAGAACTTCTGAGAAACCGTATTGGTAAGGGGATAAGCGATGAGGTTCTGGAACGTGTAACTTATCTTTTGAGAGATTCTTCTATCGAAACATTAAAACTTTATTTTCTCATTGGTCTGCCTGGAGAAACCATAGAAGATGTCGAAGCAATTGTAAAGTTAGTTAAAAAGTTGTCCAGCATTTTTGTGAAGAAAGGTAAGAGGAAAAGAATCAGGCTCAGTGTAAACGCTTTCATTCCCAAACCATTTACAGAATTTCAATGGGCGCCGATGGCATCGCTGAAAGAATTGTCTGCAAAACGGAAGTACCTCAGGCAGGGTCTATCAGGTCAGAAGGAAATTTTTATTCTTCCCAAGAGTTCGAGAGAGGAAATCCTTCAGGGGCTTCTTTCCCTTGGTGATATAAATATTGGGCTGGTAATGATGGATGCAGTAGAGAATCAAGTCCCATGGAAAAGTGCCTTAAAAAATAGAGGAATAGATATCGAAACTATCCTTCACCACGAGCGAGTGTTTGGTGATACGTTGCCATGGGATTTTATAGATTATAAAGTTCCAAAAGAGAAATTGTGGAAACGCTATAAAAAAAATGGTTTGTTGCAAAGTTGAGGTATGCTAAGAAAATAAGAGAAAGGTGGTAAGCCAAACATCTGGGGCATTATCCAAGATAGGGATCGTTCCAGAGACTGTTTCACTTATCTCCGGAGCGACCGGGGAAAACTTTCAAGTTCGTTGAAAAAAGTAAATTTAGAACAAACCATTTGTGTGGTGGAGTGGTATCGCCTTTTTGTCAGCCGAGGATCAGATTGAAATTGAGTCAATGATGGAGGGGAGGGCATTATCCCGACCGGTCGGGATAGCGAAGGGGAAGAGGCTGGGTGGATGTTATGTGCGTGGTGTAAAGGAGCTTGAATGAAGTAACTTAGGGCCTTCAAAAAGGCGGATTCTTTGGCTACTTTCTTCTAAAGAAAGTAGCAAGAATACTTTGATGATTTAGCTTTGCAGCAATGTCTAAGACTAAATTTTTTTGCTGATTGAAAAGAGCCAGCAACCTAAGGTGTGAATTCCCCAAGTTTTGGAATTTAGGTTTTAGCCTTGTCGTTCAGCACAGGCTCTGCGAAGAATCTGGGGTAGGGAGGGAACTCAAAGTAAGAATAAAAGACTCACGCCTTAAATCCGGGAAAATCTAACGGAGTTAATCCGTAAGGATTTTATAGGACAGTGGTAAGCCAAACATCTGAGGCATTATCTATGATAGGGATCGTTCCAGAGGCCACTTCGTTTATCTCTGGAACGATCCTGAA
>CAZPNF010000307.1:0-3359 GCA_964587715.1 uncultured bacterium
TCAGCGGAACCTACGCTGAAGAAATCCTTCTCCGAGCAGAGATTAACAAAGAGAGGGAATGCAGTTCTCTGACCGAACAAGAGGTTGACGGCATCTTCAAGCAGCTCCAGAATCTTCTTTCCCTAATTGACTCAGGAACCATGGATCCTCGTATCGTAATCGACGAGAAGAATGTGTGGATTGACGTGACTCCTGTGCCGCTGAAAAGGTATGAACAGTTTGAGCAGAAAAAGTATGAGAGCTTCAACAGCGCCCTTGACGACTACTACGCCAAAATGACGGCTGCGGAGAGGAGAGAAGAAATCAGCGAAGAGGTTGAGAGCGAGGTCTCCAGATACATGCGCATTCTTGAGAGGCAGCAGAAAGCGTTAGAGAACTTGAACGAGCCTATCACCAAAAACAAGACTATCGGAGACCTAATCTACATGCACTTCGGAGAACTCCAATCTCTGCTCCAGAAAATCATGGAAAAGAAAAGAAGCGGCGAATCCTGGGAACAAATAATCTCACAGATTGAAGAAGGAAAGAAAGCCAATCGTCATCCAGACATTTACTTCCACTCTCTGGAGCCAAAAAACCAGATTCTCAATGTTTCGGTAGATAACCACGTTTTCTCTATCAACCTCCGCCATCCCATCCAAGCAAACGCGAACAAATATTACTCGCGCTCCAAGAAAGCTGAAAAGAAGCTCAGGGGAGCCGAGAAAACCCTTCAAGAGACCAAAGCCAAAATCGAGAAAGCACAAAAGCAAGCTATACAACAAAAAGAGACACAGAAACCCCTTGTTAAGAGAAGAAAAAAGCAGTGGTTCGAAAAGTTCAGGTGGTTCCACTCATCAAACGGTTTCATGGTGATTGGAGGCAGAGACGCCACAACAAACGAACTGCTCATCAAAAGACGCATGGACCCCCAAGACATCGTTTTCCACGCCGAGATTCTGGGAGCCCCATTTGTTCTTATCAAAACAGAGGGAAAGACTGTCCCAGAGCAGACAATCAATGAGGCAGCCCAGCTTGCAGCCTCCTACTCGAGAGCATGGAGGGAGATGTTGAGCGCAGTAAATGTCTACTGGGTACATCCAAATCAGGTGAGCAAAACTCCGCCCTCTGGGCAGTTCCTCAAGAAGGGCTCCTTCATGATCAGTGGCTCCAAAAACTTTGTCCGCGGTGTTCCATTGAAGGTTGCCATCGGAGTAAAAATTGAAGATGATGAAATGACGGTTATTGGGGGGCCTGTGGATGCTATCGCCAATCAGACAGAAGTTTATGTGGAGATTGTTCCTGGAGACCAGAAGAGCAGCCAGCTTGCCAAGCAGATAAGGCATCAGTTGTCCACGAAGGTTTCTGAAGACTTGAAAAGAAGTGTTACGCAGATTCCCATAGAAGAGTTTCAGCGTTTCATTCCCTTAGGCAGAGGAAAAATGGGGTAGCACCAAAAGTAATGTTTTGCCGATAAACCGGAACCGTCGCCGATTCTCAGGGCTCTGAGGCATCAAAACGGTAGTTGCCTATTCCATTCCTCTTTGTTCCTTTTCTGTTCCCCTAGTGCAGAAGAACTGGTTGGTGAGACCCATCTTTTCTGTTACTGGACATGCTGGGCATATGCAGCCCTGCTCTTTGATAATGCATGTTGGACTTTTGCCCAATCCACAATAGAATAACTCGTTTTTTGCTTGTGCACACTCATTGTATGTAGGACAATCTGGGCAGATACATAGAGCCTTGCTCTCCTCGATAGCCTTCATCCGCTCCTTCTCCGTCATCTCAGACATCTTCTCCATCATCTCCTCAAACTTATCCACTATTTCACCTCCACTTTACTGCTCACAAAACTATTTTTCACTACTATCTATTGTCTGCAGTTCAACTTAAAACAGCTTCTAAAACCTAGCATACTCTAGAGTAGCTAAACAATACAGGACGAAAACAGAACTTGGAATCGTCTATTTTTTATTCTTCTTGCAGTAGCAGTCCCAACAGAGTATCTCACAGTTTTGCTGGGTAGGTTTTCCGCCCTTTTCAGGGGGGACTATCCAATGTGCTTCCCAACCCTTTTGACCGTCGGGTCCCATGAAAGATTGTCCTCGTTTATTCCAATCGAGTACTCTCATGCACATAGAATTGTAGGTATGTCCATGTTCTACAAGTAGGCATTCACATCTACCGTCTGCAGCGCCAAACGCTTTCTTTACAACTTCCTCTGGAAATTCAGCCATTTCCTGTTCCTCCTATAAAGTCACAGCTTTTATCCAAACATCCTCTTTTAAATCTTATTGCGGGAGCTGCCCATTTTGGCAATCCCAAAATAATGAAGCCACTAGTCTTCCATCTTGCTTGACTTGGGGAATCCTATCCATCGGGGAGTTCTGTTCTTGTATTTTCGATATTCATCTCCAAACCTGTAAAGACAATAACGTTCCTCAGATGGCAAAACAGCGTTGAGCAGAATAATCAACACTGCAGTTAAGAGGAGTAACAGCCAAGAACTGCAAGCTATTCCCACACCGGCATACATCAGAATCATGCCAACGTATGTGGGGTTTCTTGTAAAGCGGTAAAGACCCTTAGTGATGACCTTGTCCTTAGGGCTAGTGGCAAAATTTAGAATTGCAGTAAGGGTGAAGACGATTCCAAACAGATAGATAACTAGACCGCTGATTAGCCATGCTGTGCCAAGTTGTAGAGGCAAGAAAACAGCGTAAACCCAAGAAATGACCATAGGCAAGAAAATGACATTCATTATTATGTTCTCCCTTCTGGTTAGCTGAAAATCTCCTGCTTTTCCTGATTCCCTAACCGCTGTCGCTCTCATATCCGAGAATAAGACGAGTAGCATAGGAACGACAAGAATCCAAGCATTCAATAAGCCTAATTCAAAAGCAGGCATAATCTGCATGAGTTTAATTATTACAGTTTATTCCTTATTTGATTTTGGTATCCCCATCCATCTCGGAATTCTATTCAGGTATTCTTGATACACATTTCCGTATTCTTGGATACAAAACCGCTCTTCGTAAACCACAACAAGGTGCGATAGGATCATGAATACGGTTGTGAGCAGAAAGAAAATCAGGGAGACGCACGCGATGCTTGTGCCGAGGAATATCAGGAATATGCCGAAGTACATGGGGTTTCTTGAAAAACGGTAAATCCCCTTGTTGATAGGCTTGTCCACTGCGGTAGTGAAGAAGTTTATCATTGCTATGGTTTCAATGATTACGCCCAGCAAATAGATGATTAATCCAACGTAGAACCAAATTGTGTCCAATTCAAGCGGCACGAAGATACTGTACGCAATTATAGCGAAGAATAGAACGGAATAGATGTTCAAAAGCTTTTTTTCATTATCGCTCAGCGAC
>CAZPNF010000308.1:0-3359 GCA_964587715.1 uncultured bacterium
ATCTCATTCTGGTTACACTCCCCTCTCACATCGTTCGAACCGTTGGAGAAAAAATCTCAAACTTACAGCTTGGTAATTCACTTATTGTAAGCTGCAGTAAAGGAATCGAAAATAATACTCTTCTCAGAATGTCGCAAGTCATTTTAGAAACAATACCAAATTTTCCAGAGGAAAGAATAGTTGTTCTATCCGGACCGAGTCATGCTGAGGAAGTTGGCAGGGGAATCCCTACAGTTGTGGTAGCTGCTTCTGCAAATGACAAATCAGCAAAACAGGTTCAGGATATTTTTATGTGCCCGACTTTTCGCGTCTACTCAAGTAAAGACGTAATCGGAGTCGAACTTGGCGGATCTCTTAAAAATATTATTGCCATTGCAGCTGGCATCAGCGATGGAGTGGGTTTTGGGGACAATACTAAAGCAGCACTGATGACAAGAGGAATAGTAGAGATCACACGACTTGGAACTGTTATGGGGGCAAACTCTCTGACTTTTGCCGGCCTATCCGGCATTGGGGATCTGATAGTTACCTGCACAAGTCGCCACAGCAGAAATCGATACCTCGGGGAACAACTTGGTAAGGGCAAGTCTTTACGTGAGGTCCTGGACAGTATGGTTATGGTTGCAGAAGGTGTCAGAACAACACAATCTGCTAATGACTTATCAAAAACTTACGGCGTTGAAATGCCAATTACCAGAGAAGTCTATCGAGTTCTCTTTGAGGGGAAGGAACCCAAAAAAGCAGTATACGATTTAATGACACGGAATCCAAAGGTTGAAGACTGGGGATAGAGGATAAATGAGCATTTGAAACTATTCTTTTCATTTTCGATTTTAAATTGTCATTTTGCTATTTTAAATTTTAGGTTTTAATTTTTATAGGTGGTCCAATGGAAAAAGTCTATATTGAAGACGTTTCAAAATACGAAGATAAAGAAATCACAATCAGGGGCTGGCTTTATAATAAAAGGTCGAGCGGAAAACTCTGGTTTCTTCTGGTGAGAGACGGAACTGGATTAATCCAGTGTGTGGTCTCTAAAAAAGATGTATCAGAGGAAACATTCCAGGCAGCAGAAGATATTACCCAGGAGTCCTCTCTATCTGCCAGAGGGATTATATCCCCTGACAAACGAGCACCCGGAGGATACGAACTTCAGGCAAAAGAAATCCATATACAGCAATTGACTAAGGATTATCCAATAACGCCAAAGGAACACGGCACTGCCTTTTTAATGGATCACCGCCATCTCTGGCTCCGTTCATCAAGACAGGTAGCGATCTTGAAAATACGTCACGAAATTATCAAAGCCTGCCGGGATTTCTTTGACAAACGTGGATTCACACTTATAGATACGCCAATCTTCACTCCTGCTGCATGTGAAGGAACAACCACACTATTTGAAACCGATTATTTCGGGCAAAAAGCATATCTCACTCAGAGCGGTCAACTGTACAGTGAGGCTTCGATTGGAGCATTTGGTAAGGTGTACTGTTTTGGCCCTACTTTCCGTGCTGAAAAATCAAAAACCCGTCGTCATCTCACTGAATTCTGGATGGTTGAACCAGAAGTAGCATGGGCAGACTTGAATGACAACATGGAATTGGCCGAGAACTTTGTATCTTTCATCGTACAGCAAGTCATGGAAAACAGACAGGAAGAATTGAAAAAACTGGAAAGAGATACCAGCAAACTTGAGAAAGTAACTCCGCCTTTTCCAAGAATTACGTATGACGAGGCAGTAAAGATACTTCATAACAAAGGTACTGATTTCGAATATGGAAACGATTTTGGCGGCGGAGATGAGACTATTATTTCAGAAGAGTTTGAAAAGCCTGTAATGGTTCACCGCTATCCGGCAACTGCAAAAGCCTTCTACATGAAAAATGATCCAGAAGATTCGTCCAAAGCATTGTGTGTGGACGTATTGGCTTCGGAGGGATACGGAGAAATTATTGGCGGCGGGCAAAGAGAAGATGATTACGATACATTGGTAGAAAAAATAAAAAAACAGAACCTCCCAATGGAAGCTTTTGACTGGTATTTAGATTTAAGAAAATATGGGAGTGTCCCCCATTCTGGATTTGGTCTGGGGATTGAACGGACTGTAGCCTGGATATGTAAACTTCCACATGTTCGTGAGACAATTCCATTTCCCAGAATGGTGCACAGGTTGAGACCATAATAAATCATTGTAAAAATCAAATATAAAAATGCAAAATTGTATATGAATTGAGGAATAAAGGCATGAACAACTCTACAGAAATAAGAAATGCAAAAAAAGAAGACGTTCCCCTGATTCTTTCTTTCATAAAAGAATTGGCCGAGTACGAACGCCTTGATCAAGAAGTTGTTGCAACAGAAGAAATACTAACCGAGTCTCTATTCGGTAGAGACTCTGTAACTGAGATTGTCCTGGCCTATTATAATAATCAACCCGTTGGGTTTGCACTATTTTTCCATAATTTTTCAACGTTTCTCGGACGAAAAGGCATCTATCTCGAAGATATCTATGTTAAGCCTGAACACCGTGGAAAAGGAATAGGTAAAGCTTTACTGGCGTATCTTGCCAAAATTGCAAAGGAGCGTAACTGTGGTAGGTTAGAATGGGCAGTTCTTAACTGGAACAAACCTGCTATAAAATTTTTCAAAAGCCTGGGAACAGTTCCTATGGACGAATGGACAACATATCGTTTGACAGGAAAATCACTTGCTAAATTGGCAAGTAAAATTAAGAATTAAAAGTGAACTAAAATTGGATAATAAAACTTTAGTCCCTTCTAACTTTAGACACTTTCAACTTTAGTCACTTTAGTCACTTCTAACTTTAGGCACTTTTAACAATAGGTCTGCACCGTGAAAAGAAAAATCAAAATAGGAGTAATCGGTGGACGGGAGGCTTCATCAGAAATTTTAAAACTTGCCGAAGAAGCAGGCAAGGAGATCGCCCGCCGTGGAGCTGTTCTCATCTGTGGGGGCATGGGTGGTGTGATGGAAGCGGCCTGCAAGGGAGCAAAAGAAGCCAACGGAACAACAGTGGGAATTCTTCCCACTGTCTCGCCAGACGATGCCAATCCATACGTTGACATTTCCATCCCAACAGGTATGGGAGTCGCCCGCAACGTAATCATTATTAATTCATGCGACGGAGTCATAGCCATCGGTGGACGCTACGGTACGCTGTCAGAAATAGCATTCGCTCTCCAGAAAGGGATTCCATTAGTTTCACTTAGAAGCTGGAATTTTGAGGAATCTATTGTTCAGATAAACTCTCCCAATGAAGCCGTAGACTGGATTTTCAAACAAATAGCTTCAAAATAAGTTTTCAGGTGAGTTTCCATGTACGTTTGTGCTAATATCAT